>URGY01000082.1 GCA_900547505.1 uncultured Collinsella sp. | reverse complement strand
CGAGATGCAGCGTAGTCTCGTGGGCTCGGAGATGTGTATAAGAGACAGATCTACGTCTGCGCCACCCACGGCATCTTCTCCGGTCCGGCCATCGAGCGTCTGAACGACGCCCCCATCGTCGAGTGCCTCGTCACCGACGCCATTCCCGTCGAGGTCGGTGGCAAGATCAAGACCATCTCGGTCGCCGAGGAGTTCGCTCAGGCCATCTCCGCCGTTTACCACGAGGAGCCCGTCTCCACGCTCGTCGGCGGCGACTTCGCGCTGTAGTCGCATCGTCCTTGCAACCCGGCGCATCGCCGCCGGAACAGAAGAAACCCCCGCGCTCCCCCTTGCTTCGCAAAGGTCGCGCGGGGGTTTCTTCTGTTCCGGCGGCTCGCTCTGCCGCGGCCGTGCTTTTGTCTGGTGGGATTTCGCTGAAGCAAAGCCTCGCATTCGGCGGGCGTGGTAGCCTTTGTCGTTGATTGAACTTTTGTGTAACGAAAGGATGAACATGGCAGCTGCACAGCCGCTTAAGATTCGCATGGTTGCCGGACTCGGCAACCCTGGCGAGGAGTATGCCGAGACCCGCCACAACGCTGGCTTCAAAGCGATCGACGAGTTGGCCCGTCAGGCCGGTGTCACGTACTGGAAAAACCAGGCAGGCGCCGAGGTCGCGCTCATCAACATCAACGATCCCGAGGAAGAGGGCGGCAAGCGCCAGATTGTGCTGGTCAAGCCGCAGTCGTACATGAACACCTCGGGCGGCCCCATCTCCAAGCTTTGCCGCGAATACAAGATCAAGGCCGAGGAGCTGCTCGTAATCCACGACGAGCTCGACATTCCCGCCGGCGACGTACGTGTTAAGGTGGGCGGTGGCCACGCCGGTCACAACGGCCTGCGTTCCATCATCGACAAGATGGGCAGCCGCGACTTCAGCCGCATCCGCACCGGCATCGGCAACCCTCCCGGCAAGATGGCCGTCGCCGACTACGTGCTTAAGCAGCTGCGCGCCCGCGAGGCCGAGGACTTCCAGGACACCTGCGCCCGCGCCGCCGACGCCGCCGGCCTGGCGATCGTCCACGGCGTAATCTACGCCCGCGATCACGTAAACGGCTCCGCTTCCGCCAACGGCAAGCACTAAAACCTACCATTTAGGGATGTTTATTTTGGCAGGTTTTATCTGCGGAAACGCCGCAGTCGGCACATCGCAATAAACACGCTGCCACCATACATGCATAACGCTCCAAAGGGGGCCGGCCTCACCGATGCGCGAGACCGGCCTCCTTTGCCGTTTTGCCTGATAAAACCTGCCAAAATAAACCTGTCCCTAAATGGCCGGTCACTTTTCCCGCCTGCCAAAGATACACGTAAGCGACATGTCCATGAGGGTATAATTTGCACCGTATGTCTGCACAACGCCTGTGCGCGTACGGTTTTATTCGGGCTGCCGTCCATTTCCGTGGAGGCACGGTTCGGCCGCCCTAACAAGAGAGGGGTTCTATGTATAAGATCCTGGAGAAGACGCAGTTCTCGGAGAAGGTGTTCAAGTTCCGCATCGAGGCGCCTGCAATCGCCAAGCATGCGCACGCTGGACAGTTCCTCATGGTTCGCGCCAACGAGACGGGCGAGCGCGTCCCGTTTACCCTGGCCGGCTGGAACGGTGACGAGGGCTGGGTCGAGTTCATCTTCATGGTGATCGGCAAGACCACCGAGATGCTTTCCACCTACGAGGCCGGCGAGTCGCTGCGCGACGTCGTGGGCCCGTTGGGCGTTCCCACCGAGATGGCCGAGGGCCCCTGTGCCGTCATTGGCGGCGGCGTCGGCCTGGCAATTGCCTTCCCGGTCGCCAAGCACCTGGTCGAGACCGGCCACGAGGTGCACGCCATCATGGGCGCCCGCACCAAGGACCTCCTGCTCATGGAGGACCAGTTCCGCGAGCTCCTCGACGAGGACCACATCCACATCACCACTGACGACGGCTCCTACGGCGAGCAGGGCGTTGTCACCGCTCCGCTGGAGCGCCTGCTGCAGGACAAGGCCGTGAGCCAGGTCTTCTGCGTCGGCCCCGTGCCGATGATGAAGTTCTCGACCCTCACCGCCCAGAAGTACGACACCCCCATCACCGCGTCGCTCAACCCCATCATGGTTGACGGCACCGGTATGTGCGGCTGCTGCCGCGTCGAGGTGGGCGGCGTGACCAAGTTCGCTTGCGTCGACGGCCCCGACTTCGATGCCACCCTGGTCGACTGGGATGACCTTCGTGCCCGCCAGGCCGCTTACCGTTCCGAAGAGGGCGAGTCCCTCAAGGCCTATGAGGAAAAGAGCTGCGCATGCCACTAGTTAACGGTCGTTTCGTTGCCGATATGAAGTCGCCCCGCACCCCCGATAACGAGGAGCCGGCTGCCGAGCGCGCCTGCGACTTCCGCCCCGTCGACAAGGGCTTCACCGAGGAGATGGCGCTGGCCGAGGCCGAGCGCTGCCTCAACTGCAAGAAGCCGTTCTGTGTTGAGGGCTGCCCCGTCAACATCAACATTCCCCGCTTTATCGAGCAGATCCGCGCGAAGGACTTCGGCGGCGCCCTCGATACCATCCGCGAGGACTCCATGCTTCCCGCTATCTGCGGCCGCGTCTGCCCGCAGGAGAACCAGTGCGAGGGTAAGTGCATCCGTGGTAAGAAGTCCGAGCCCGTGGCCATCGGCCAGCTCGAGCGCTTCCTGGGTGACCGCCCCGAGCTCGCCTCCACGCCCAAGATGGCTCCCAAGAACGGCAAGAAGGTCGCCGTCGTCGGCTCCGGCCCGTCCGGCATCACCTGCGCCGGCGAGCTCGCCCGTAACGGCTTTGACGTTACCGTCTTTGAGGCCTTCTTTACCGGCGGCGGCGTGCTGGTCTACGGCATCCCCGAGTTCCGTCTGCCCAAGGCAGTCGTCAAGCGCGAGATTGACGGCCTGGAGGACATGGGCGTCAAGTTTGAGTACAACTCCGTCGTGGGCAACATGGCCACGGCCGAGGAGCTGTTCGAGCAGGGCTTCGACGCCATCTACGTGGCGACCGGCGCCGGCCTGCCCAAGTTCCTCAACGTCCCCGGCGAGAACCTGCCCAACGTCTTCTTCGCGAACGAGTACCTCACCCGCGTGAACCTGATGAAGGCCAACAAGTTCCCCGAGTACGACACCCCCACCAAGCACGGCAAGAACGTCGTCGTCTTTGGTGGCGGCAACGTGGCTATGGACGCCGTCCGTACCGCCAAGCGCCTGGGCGCCGAGCACGCCATCATCGCCTACCGTCGTACCGAGGACGAGATGCCCTGCCGTCGCGCCGAGCTGCACCATGCTAAGGCCGAGGGCGTCGAGGTTCTGCCGCTCGTCTCCCCGCTCGAGTTTGTCGCTGGCGAGGACGGCTCCGTGTGCGCCGTCAAGGTCCAGAAGATGGAGCTCGGCGAGCCCGACGAGTCCGGCCGTCGTCGCCCGGTGCCCATCGAGGGCGCCATCGAGGAGATCCCCTGCGACGTCGCGATCTCGGCTATCGGCACCAACGCCAACCCCTTCGCAAAGAAGATCGGAGGCAAGATGGAGCTCAACAAGTGGGGCTACATCGTCGCCGACGAGGAGACCGGCCAGACCACCGATCCCCGCATCTGGGCCGGCGGCGACATCGTCACCGGTGCCGCTACGGTCATTCTGGCGATGGGCGCCGGCAAGAAGGCCGCCGCTTCGATCACCAAGAGCCTGCTGGGCGAGTAATCACCTGCAGCGCTAGCCACCAAACGGCAAAGTCCCCGTCGAGCACACGCCCGGCGGGGACTTTTTCTATACCGGCCGTCCCACCACCACAAAGGGGACAGGCACCTTTGTGGTGGTTTGGGACTTGCTTGCTCGTTTTGTCTCAATCTGTAACACCTGGAGCCCGTTGAGCCTTGTAGTTGTTGCAGATCGAGATATTGTGCCAGCCGCCCCCGCTTTGTCTCAATCTGTAACAGTTAGAGGTCAAATTCCCCGCTTGGTGTTACAGATCGAGACATTAGATTGGCGGCCATTCGGTTCATCTCAATCTGTAACATCTAGAGGCGTTTTGGGCAGTTTGGTGTTACAGATTGAGATTTTGCTGAGGCCGAGAACGAGAGCCGTCACCCAGCTCTAACGTTTGCGGCGCTTTGTCGCGGCGAGGCCGGCGGCGGCGACGGTTGCGCCGGCGATGCCTAGGGCGGCGACCGTCATCGCGGTGGTATCCCCCGTGGTAGCCAGGACAGCATCGCTCTTCTTGGCCTGCGTGGTTTTCTCAACCGTCTTGGTCGTGGCGGTTGTCGTGGCCGACTTGGCCGCGGGTTTGGTCTCGGGCTTCACTTCGGGCTTGGTCTCGGGCTTAACCTCAGGCTGCGGTGTCGGCTTGGGATCCGGCGTAGGCTGCGGATCGGGAGTCGGCGTGGCTTCAAGCGTAAAGGTCAGATCGGTGTTGAGCCACAGGGTGTAAATCCAGCCGCTGTCCTCATCGGATACGCTATCCGCGACCTGGTAGCCGCACTCCTGGCCGTTGATCACCAGCTTGGTGTTGGGCGTAAAGTAGAAGCCGCGCGCCGACTTAAGGTAGATGCCGTAGCGATAGGTCACGCCAGGCTTAAAGGCATCGATGTGGTTCGTGATGTTCTGATCCCAGAACTTCTGAGAGTTCACTTCGCTGCCATCGCTGCCCGTCCAGAACTCACACTGAGGAAGGGAGTTGGAGCCCGTCGGAACATTCGCCGTAAAGACCGGCTTATCGCCCGCCTTGAAGGTGGTCGTGGCACCGTTGATCTCGATAACGTCGATGGCCCGCCATTCGTCGATCGGCTGCTCGCACAGCATATTGTCAGCGTTTGGCGCGAAGACGCCGTTGACGGTCTTGATGTGGTGCGCCCAATGACCGTTGACGTTCATATTGCAGTCATCGGCCACGGTATTGTCGCCCTTGAGCCTCAGCTCAACGGAGTACATGTAGAACTTTCCCTCTTCGAAGTGGTCAATCTTCTTCATGCCCGGCGTGTACTTCGCGGGGTCGGAATACCAGAAGGCAACGGGTACCGACTCCCCGGATTCCATATCGAGCTCCATCTCTTCCCAGCACTCATAGGCGATCTCGTACTTGTCGGCGTCAGCAGCGGGGATCGTCGCGGTCGCGCGCGGCGCCTCGCCGGGCGCGTAGTCGGTCTTCACGTCGTTGACGTCCAGGTTATGGAGGGCTTCGTTTTCCGATGCAACGAGCGTAATTTCGCTCTTGATGACGTAGCGGAGGTAATAATCGTACCTGGTTTCGTTGAGGATAGTCGAGCTGCCTTCATAGTCAGTTCCGGTATACTCCAGTGCCGTGCCAATATAGAGAGCCTCATTGCGCGTGAGTCGATACGAGCCGCCTGCCGCGCCACCCGTAAAGGTCAGCGTCAGCCTCATGTAATCGCCAACAGGCTCAAAGCGGGCCGTCACATCGGACATAGATGTGTCCTGGACTTCAGCCAGGGTGCCCGAAGCAGCATCGGCCCGGTAGTACTTGGTTTCGACAAGTTCGCAGAGCGGCTCATCCGGCATGCCGCCCTCAACATCGGGAAAATCATAGGTATACGACTGGCCCTTTTCGAGTGTGACATTGCTCGGAAGCGCGCAGTCCGTGTAGCGGGAAACCACGGTCGTATTGACCCTAACGTCGCTGCCGCCAACAACATCAGTCACACCGCGGGGCATGATGGCGTCATTCGCCGGCGTGGCGGCGTTGTCGCTGGGAGTATTTTGTTCAGCGGGTGCCGCATCGTTGGATTCATCGGTGGCGCCAGTCGGGGCCGTCTGCTGAGGCTCAGCGGTGGCTTGCGCCGCCGGAGCAGCATCGGTTGCAGGCGCGGTCGTTGCAGCCGCATCCTCCGCAACCGTCGGCGTCACCGGAGCCGCGGCAACCTCATCCGTCCCAGCGGCGGGATCGGCGCATTCCGTCGCCAGCGCCACGCTCGGCAGCAGCAACTGACCGACCATAAGCGCACACGCGCCGGCGCAAGCGATTTTGGCACCCACACAACGCCAAGTACCGTGAACCAGCGAGCAGGTGCGCTCACGCTGAGTTTGCTTATCGAAGTGACTTCCGTTCATAACGGCCTCCTTGGTCGTAGGGACATACCGCCACAAAGGTGCCTGTCCCCTTTGTGGCGGTCCTGTACCACCAAGATGTGCCAAATGACTCCATATGCCTAGGTTCGTAGATGCGAACCTAGGCCTCTACCTGCGGTTTAATTCAATATGATTTCGTTGTCGTCACACGCGTCCCAGGGACGCTACAATCGAGGACACGACTATTCCGTCCACCCAAAGGACTGTCCTTGAATCTGAGCAAGCCTAAAATCAACGCGCTTCTGGCACTCGCACTGTTTACCTTCGCCTTCCTTGCCGCCGAGTTTCGCTTCGACGTCAACGTCGGACTGCTCGCCGGTGCCGAACGCGTTGTGATCGCACAGGGCTTTATTCTGGGCGCGAGTGTACTCGGCTTTATCGGATATGCGCCGCTGCTCGGGCTCGCACAGCGCAAAGGCCACTCATTGGCAGCCGCCAACGCCGCTGTTCCCGTCGCCATCCTGGGATTGACCCAGATCCAGTCCCCCACGGGCCCGCTTGCCCTCGAGATTCTGGGGTGCGTGGCGTTCTTTGGACTCGGCCTGCTGGGCGCCGCCACTCACCACGCCTTTTCGTTGGCATTTCAGGATGATCCCAAGCTCGCCACCGGTGCGGGAGCGGCCTATGCCGCGGGCATCCTGATGCAGTTCGCCGTCAACCTGCTCAATTGCGGCGGTATCGCAGAGCTCATCGTCCTTGGCACAGCGACGATCGCCATCTCCGCCCTCAGCGTCGTTCCCCAAAAGGCTGCCGAGAGCTCCAGCCCCGCCATCAATCCCTTTGTTGAGCCCTCTCATGCCCTCGCCAAACAGGCATGCTGGAGCATCGCGCTCGTCATGATTCTTGCCTGCTTGTTCTCGACCCTCGACAACGTGGTCACACTCTCCAACGCCCACGGCACCATTGCCGTGCAGACCTGGCCGCGCCTCTTTTTGGCGGCAAGCGGCCTTGCCGCCGGTCTTATCTTTGATCTTGCCGAGCGCCGATACATGGGGCTTGTCATGCTCGGCATTGCCGTGCTCTCGACCATTTCCATCCTGGCCGTCGAGGCCGGTGCCGATCCCAACCTGGGCCTTGTCGTCTTTTACCTGAGCTCGGGCTTTTTTGTCACGTTCTTTACCGCCACCTTTACACAGCTGGCACCGCACATGCATGCGCCCGCTCTCTGGGCCGGCATGGGACGCGCCGCCAACAATGCATGCGCATTCACTACATCGGGCATCTCGCTTGCCCTTGTGACCTCGGGCAACGTTGCCCTCATCATGATCGGTGCGCTCGTTTTGCTCGTCGCCGCCTGCGCGGCATTCGTGGCAGCCCTGTCTCTTATACACATCTGACGCTGCCGACGAATAGCCTTGTG
>URGY01000081.1 GCA_900547505.1 uncultured Collinsella sp. | reverse complement strand
TGAGCTGGGCCTATGCCGGAATCTCTCCCACAGAAACCACCGAAGAGCCACTTTTCTTTGGATTTGTCCATTTATCCATAATTCTGCGTATTTCTATTACTTTATGCAGTAATGCCACTTTATTGTGTGAAAGTAATGTTTCCGTTCTGTTACAGGCGTCCCTGCCCTGAATAAAACGGCCTCACCGGTCGCGCTTTATGCGCACTTAGGCGGCGATGTACTTGCCGTCCTGGATCACATAGGCCGTGGCGGGCTTTTCGACCTGGCCCTCGTCGTTCCACGTGAGCTCGCCCGTCAGGCCCTCAATCTTGATCTTGCGCATGGCCTTGGCAAGGTCGCCGGCAATGTCGGCACCGTCGGCCGAAATGTCAATCCCCGCCCTATCGATAGCCTCGACGATTGCGTGGACGCAATCGTAAGCGTCGGCGGCAAACTGGTTGGGCGTCTCGTCGTAAGCATCCTTATAGGCCTTGACGAAGTCGGCATTCTTCTCATCGTCAGCCGAAAACGGGGTCATGAGCAGTACGCCCTCGGCAAGAGAGGTATCGAAGCCTTCCACAGAGAGCAGGCCGTCCATGCCGTCGGTACCCATGAGGGTCATGTCGTAGCCCATGTCCTTGGCGTTCTTGAGCAAAACGGACGCCGGCGTGTAGTAGATCGGCGCAAAGATGAGCGTGGCGCCGGCCTCCTTAGCTTTGGTGAGCTGGTTGGTAAAGCTCGTGGAAGAGTCGTCCTTAAAGGTCTCGGTATCGACGATGTCGAGCTTGGACGCCTTGGCCTGCTCGGCAAAAGCGTCGGCAACGCCCGAGCTATACGTATCGCCGGAGTTGTAGAACAGGGCGATCTTGGCATCCGCGTACTTCTCGGCCAAGAACTTCGCGGCGCTGGCGCCCATGGTGGGATCGGTGAAGCAAACCTGGAAAACCGTGGTCTTATCCTTGGTAACGTCGAGCGACGAGGCCGAGGGCGTGACCATGAGCATATCGTCGGCGATCTCGCCCGAGACAGCGACGGCGGCACCGGTGGTGACGGGGCCGACGAGCGCCTGCATGCCCCAGTCGCACAAGGTATTGAAGGCGTTGATGGCCTTCTCGCCGTCAGCGACGTCGTCCTCAGACTTAAGCGAGAGTTTGAGGTCCTTGGTCGAAAAATCCTTGGCGGCGAGCTTGGCACCCTTCTCGGCCGAAACGCCATAGGTTGCCGCGGCGCCGGTCAGAGGGCCGATGACACCGATCTTGAAGGTCTTGCCGTCATCGGCGGAGCCGCCGTCCGAGCCACCCGACGAGCAACCAGCGAGTGCCGCGGTGCTACCGAACGCCGCGGCGCCAGCCAAGAAACTCCTGCGGTTAAGTACGTTGTTGATGCTAAACATGGTGTCCCCCTTTTCGCTGGCCGCGGTGCGGCCGTCTTGCGGTACAGGGCAAACCTTATGGTGCAAACGTTGACAGTTTGTTACGGAAGTTCGTTTGTAGCGAGCGTGTTTCCAATGTTTCCGCAGCGTTTCGGGGGTGCCGTTTTGTGCGACTCCTGTTGCCTGGCGAGCACGCGCCCTCGGTTCACGCTAGAATGCACTCAACCTTTAAGCGGTTAATCCATCCATAAGATGCACGAAGGAGCTATCTATGAGCGAACCCCTGCGCACCGTGAACGTCGGTCTGATCGGTCTGGGAACCGTCGGCGGCGGCGTGGCCCGTCTGATCAAGAGCCATCACGATGAGTACCTGGCAGCCTACGGCATCGACCTTAAGCTGACCCGCGCCTGCGCGCTTGCCTGGGAGCAGGCCGAAGCCGCCGGTATTGAGCGCGAGGCCTTTACGAGCGACTGGCACGACGTCGTCACCGACCCCGCCGTCGATATCGTCGTCGAGCTCATCGGCGGCGAGCACCCCGCGACCGAAATCTTCACCACCGCCTTCGAGAACGGCAAGCACGTCGTCTCTGCCAACAAGGCCCTGCTGGGCCGTCATGTCGAGACGCTCGCCGAGAAGGCGCGCGCGTGCGGCGTGCAGATTAAGTGCGAGGCCAGCTGCGGCGGTGGCATCCCCATTGTCAGCACGCTCGAGCACGACCTGGTGGGCAACAAGATCCTGACCATCGCTGGCATTCTCAACGGCACCACCAACTACATCCTGTCGCGCATGGACGCCGAGGGCGCCGATTACGCTGACGTGCTCGCCGACGCCCAGGCAAAGGGCTATGCCGAGGCCGACCCGTCCGCCGACGTCGACGGCTTCGACGCCGCCAGCAAGACGGCAATCCTCGCTTCCATCGGCTTTGGCACCCGCGTGACCACCGACGATGTCTACCAGCAGGGTATCCGTACCATCGGCGCCGAGGACATTGCCCAGGCCCGCGAGCTCGGCTACACCATCAAGCTGCTGGGCATCGCACGCAACACCGACGCCGGCGTCGACGTCCGCGTGCATCCCACGCTGATCCCCGCCGACCATATGCTCGCCAAGGTCAACGGCGCCATGAACGCCGTCTACGTGGTGGGTGACGCCGTGGGCGAAACCATGTTCTACGGTGCCGGCGCAGGCTCCTTCCCCACCGCAAGCGCTGTCGTGGGCGATATCCTGTCGCTCTCCGAACAGATCAGCCGCGGCGTGGCTCCGCTGCCCGAGATTGAGCCCTATGGTCACAACCTCGCCTTTAAGCCCATGGACGAGCTCCAGACCAAGTACTATGTGCGCCTGAAGGTCGCCGACCGCGTGGGCGCCCTGTCCGAGACGGTCGACATCTTTGCCAAGCACAATATCTCGATCTCGCTCATCAACCAGGTCGAGGACGGCAAGTCGGGCGTCAGCGATGCCTGCTCGGTCATCTTCTTGACGCACCGCGCACTCGAGAAGGACGTCCAGGCTGCCGCCGCCGAGCTTGCCAGCGTCGACTGCGTGGCCGAGGTCGCCAACGTCCTGCGCATCGAGGACGTCGAGGCATGGACCGAAGGCGTCATGGCGAACTAACCCAACGCTCGCCTAGCAATACGCGCTTTGAGGGCTCCCGTCCGTTCTGGGACGGGAGCCCTTTTGTCACCTGCCCCAAGCACAACGGCAGAGCATATTTGCGCGAGCCGTTCATCGGTAACGCGGTCTACCGTTCACCGATATGCAAACGCGGCGGATTCCGGCTACCGCTACGCTGTGCTGCGAATGTCCGCCCGCGATGAGAGGAAGCACTATGTTGCTCGAGGGCAAGAAAGCAATCATCACCGGAGGCACGCGCGGTATCGGCTATGCCATCGCCTGCCGTTTTATCGAGGAAGGCGCTGCCGTCACCGTCTTTGGCTCGCGCCAGGAGACTGCCGACGCGGCCGTTGAGAGGCTAGCAGCCGCCTATCCCGACGCCAAGGTCTGGGGCCGCTCCTGCGACCTCACCTCGCTCGAAGCCGTAACCGAGGCCTTTACCCAGGCCGCAGCCGACATGGGCGGCTTGGACACGGTCGTCAACAATGCCGGCATCTCCCAGCGCTCGCCCCTTTTGGATTACACGGCAGAAGAGTTTGCAAAGGTCATGGACCTCAATGTCGTCGCCGTCTTTAATGGTCACCAGGCCGCCGCCAAGATCATGACCGAGGCCGGTCACGGCGGCACCATCACCACCACGAGTTCAATGGTCGCCAAGTATGGCCAGCCCTCCGGCGTCGGCTATCCTACGTCCAAGTTTGCCGTCAACGGCATGGTCCAGTCGCTCTCGCGCGAGCTCGCCCCCATGGGTATTCGCGTCAATGCCGTCGCGCCTGGCGTAACCAAGACCGATATGGTCGCCAACCTGCCCGAAGAGGTTATTAAGCCCATCATCGCCACCATTCCGCTGGGTCGCATGGGCGAGCCCGAGGATGTCGCCAACGCCTTTGTTTTCCTGGCGAGCGACATGTCCTCCTATGTTACGGGTGCCGTGCTCCCCGTCGACGGAGCCGCCCGCTCCTAAGGAGCCACAAGCTTTGGCTTCAAGCCTCAACATAGCTCAACCAAAAAGGCGCGCCGTCTGCATCAACTGCAGGCAGCGCGCCTTCTCCTGTTATGAAAGGGAAGCTATGTCCCAGTATTTCGGATCAAAACGGGGCACGGTTTTCCCCAGGACCTCCTTGCGGAAACTGCGTCCCGTTTTGAGCGCCGATTCTGGGATACCGTTTCCGCAACGGGTCTCTCGCGGAAACTGCATCCCACTCTGAACGCCCATTCCGGGACACAGTTTCCCAACGGCCCCCGTTTCGGAAACCACATCCCGTTCCGAGCCTTCAAAGCGGGACGCGGCTTCCCCGAGAGAGTATCGACTACTTGCCGTCGTCGTCCTCGGCTTCTTCTCTTGCATAGAGCTCCAACATGCGGCGGCGGTATTCGCGCACGGCGAGCTTGGCGCGCTCCAGGCGACGGCGCTCACGCGGAGTCAGCTCGGACAGGTCGACCTCGTCTCCATAGGTCTTATCGGCAAGAAGATGTGCCGCGTCCACAATACGAGCATCGATGTGGCCGCTCGCCGCCTCGGCGGAAAGACGCTCGGCAATCGTGTCGAGCGTAGGCAGGCCCTCGAATACGCGACCATGGCCATGCGAGGTCAGCAGCTCATGCTCGCGTGCGAGCAAGCTCGCTAGGTCGTGGTGGGCGCGCAGGATGTCGAGCGCATCGGATGGATGCTCGGCAACTTCTGCCACGGCGGCGACCGGCGCGGCATCGACCACGCGGTAGAAGAGCTGCGCGAGCAGCGGCATCAAGAACACCGTGATGGCGCCGGCAGCGACCATAACCGACGCGATGTCTTGCGACAGCGCGCCCGCGTTGACGGCAACGCTCGTAACGGCAACGATGATCGGCAGCGCCGTGGTGCAGTACAGGGCAACGGTAATGCGGCCATACGCCGACACATCGCGCGTCGCAGGACAAATGCTCATAGAAATAAGAATGGGCACGGCACGAATAATCAACAACGCCACGATAAAGCCCACGAGCAGACCCGGGCGCGACGCCACGGCCGTCAGGTCGATCTTTGCGCCCGATACGGTAAAGAACACCGGAATCAAAAAGCCGTAGGCCAGGCCGTCGAGCTTGGTCTCGAGCGTATGGTTGCCCTCGGGGATGATGTAGCGCAAGACAAAGCCGGCGGCAAAAGAACCCAACACGATGTCGAGATCAAAGACGGCCGAGAACGCCACGAGTGTGACCAGGATGAGCACCGTCAGGCGCACGAAGGTCTGCGACGTGGTATCGGCACGTTCCTCGACAAACGCAAAGAAGCGGCTGCCGACGCGCTTGGAGCGGCTTGGGACCACGGCAAGCAACACGCAGACCACCGCAAACAGGCCAAGAATCACGAGCGTTTGGATGCCGGTACGGGCAGACAGCAGCACCGACATGGCAAGCACGGGGCCGAGCTCGCCCCAGGTGCCATACGCGAGAATCGAGTCGCCCACGCGCGTTCCGACAAGTGAACGCTCACGCATGATGGGCACGAGCGTGCCGAGCGCCGTAGAAGTGAGGGCAAGCGTCACGGCGATACCGTCGAAATGACTGACCGAGAACCACGGGGTAAAGCGCACGGCAAGCCAGGCGATACCAAACGTGACGACCCACGTCGCCAAGCCGTAGCGCCCCTCGACGCCCGTGATGCTCTTGGGGTCGATCTCAAAGCCGGCAAGCAGGAACAAAAAGGCCAGACCGAGCTCGGACACAAGCGAGACCTCGGCATCTACATGGATGACGCCGAGCATATGGGGTCCCAGCACCGCGCCGAGCACGAGCAAAAAGACCGTCTCGGGAACGGGTTTTCCAGGAATCGCCGAGGCGATAAAAGGACTCGCAAAGGCCACGAGTGCGATGATGGCGAGCGAAACGAATGCCATGTGATGCCTTTCTCTTGATTGCGCATCACTGTAGCACCCTCGCCGTCCTCAACGCGCCACGAGCTGTCGTATCATAGTGAGGTTTACAAACATGTGGCTCAAGGCGACCGCGAGGCTTGCCCCGCAAACCGACCGCTGCCGCATACCGTACCGTACGCCCAACCGATCAGGAAGGCAGGAACCAATGGTCTCTCGTATCTACGTGGAGAAGAAACCCGGGTTCGACGTCGAGGCTCAGCAGCTCAAGGGCGAGCTTACCGAAATTCTCGGCATCAAGGGCATCGAGGCCCTGAGGATCATCAACCGCTACGACGTCGAGGGCATCGACGAGGAGCTTTTCCGCTCCTGCGTGCCGACCGTCTTTAGCGAGCCCCAGGTCGATGTGACCTACGACGAGCTCCCCGCAAGCGATGGCGCCGTCTTTGCCGTCGAATTCCTGCCTGGCCAGTTTGACCAGCGCGCCGACTCCGCCAGCGAGTGCGTGCAGCTCATCAGCCAGGGCGAGCGCCCCGCCGTGCGCTCCGCCAAGGTCTATATGATCTCGGGCGCTCTGAACGAGGCCGCCATCGATGCCATCAAGCACTACGTGGTGAACCCCGTCGAGGCGCGCATCGCCTCGCTCGACCTGCCCGAGACGCTGCACATGGAGACCCCCGAGCCCCAGCCCGTCGAGGTGCTCGACGGTTTCCGCGAGCTCGACGAAGCCGGCCTTGCCGCCTTTATTTCCGAGCGCGGCCTTGCCATGGACGAGGCGGACATCGCCTTCTGCCAGCAGTACTTCCGCGATGAGGACCGCGACCCCACCATCACCGAGATCCGTGTGATCGACACCTACTGGTCCGACCACTGCCGCCACACCACCTTCGGCACCGTCCTGGATGACGTGACGATCGACGACGCCGTGGTGCAGCAGGCCTTCGACCGCTACATGGAGATGCGCCACGAACTCGGCCGCGACGCCAAGCCCGTCTGCCTCATGGACATGGGCACCATCGGCGCTAAATACCTTAAGAAGACCGGCGTCATGACCGATGTCGACGAGTCCGAGGAGATCAACGCCTGCACCGTCAAGGTGAAGGTCGATGTCGACGGCGAGGACCAGGACTGGCTGTTCCTGTTTAAGAACGAGACCCACAACCACCCGACCGAGATCGAGCCCTTCGGCGGTGCCGCCACCTGCGTGGGCGGCGCCATCCGCGACCCGCTGTCGGGCCGCAGCTACGTGTACCAGGCCATGCGTGTCACCGGCGCCGGCGACCCCACCGTCCCCGTGTCCGAGACGCTCGAGGGCAAGCTGCCGCAGCGTAAGCTCGTGACCACTGCCGCCGCCGGCTACTCCAGCTACGGCAACCAGATCGGCCTTGCCACCGGTCAGGTCAACGAACTCTATCACCCCGGCTACGTCGCCAAGCGCATGGAGGTCGGCGCCGTCGTGGGCGCTACCCCGGCAAACCACGTGCGTCGCGAGTGCCCCGCCCCCACCGACAAGATCATCCTGTTGGGCGGCCGCACCGGCCGTGACGGCATCGGCGGTGCCACCGGCTCCTCCAAGACCCAGAACACCGAGTCCATCGAGACATCGGGCGCCGAGGTCCAGAAGGGCAACGCCCCGGTCGAGCGCAAGCTGCAGCGTCTGTTCCGCCGCGGCGATGCCTGCCGTCTGATCAAGC
>URGY01000080.1 GCA_900547505.1 uncultured Collinsella sp. | reverse complement strand
AACTTCAAGGGCGCGACCAGAAGGTCAGCGCCCTTTCGTTTCACGTCACCTTGTCACAAATGCGGCCCGCTCGCTGACTTATGCTCAACCTATGGTGTCATCTCGCCCCAAAAGGACCTTGCTCGCTCTGGCGGGCTTTCGCTGTCCGTGCTCTATCTGCGGTGTTGCCCTGGTTGGCACTTAGGGACGTTCCTTTTCTGCCGGCACTTGGGGACAGTCCTTGTCAAGCTATTGGTGCAAGGGAGACGACTGCCCAACGGATATTGCGCACATGGCTCGCGTGACAGTCGTCTCTTTTATGTTTCCTTTAGCCGTTGCTGCCTAGGATGGGGGTTAGTCGACAGGAAGGGAGCACCGGGATGGACGACGCGAGCGAGCGTGCAATCGAAGAGGACATGCTCGATCAGTTCAACTACTTTGATGATGAGGACGAGGAATTGATCGACCGTCGCGAGCCGGCGGCGCTCGATACTTTCGACCTTATTGATGAAGAGCCCGACGAGGACGAGGTCGGATCAGCGGAGCCCCCACAGCCTTCGCGCCTTGACTCGCTGCTTTCGAGAGCCCCCATGCACCACGGCGTTCGTGCCGGCGCGCTCCATATGAAAACTGACTGGCACCAGATCGTGACGGCAGGCGATGAGCTTGCCGTCGATGCGCCGCTCACCGATAAGTCATCCATCATCTGCCGCACCGGCATGCTTATGCTGGCAAGCGGAACAGGTGCCTGGCGCGTGCGCGATACCATGAATCGTGTTGCTGCCGTACTCGGCGTCACGATTCACGTCGACCTGAGTCTTCTGTCGTTTGAGTGCACTTGCATCGAAGATGGCCACTGCTTTAACGAGGTTGTCAGCCTGCCCACAACGGGAGTCAATACCCATCGCATTTGGATGATGGAGAGTTTCCTCAAGGAAATCGAGACCTATGGTCGTCGCTTCACGGTACACGAGTATCACGAGATGCTCAGGACCGTTGAGAGCTCAAAGCCTGATTACTCTCCCTGGCAACAGGGCCTTGCGGCAGCCTGTGCTTGCGGCGCCTTCGTCTTTTTGCTCGGCGGCGGCCCTATCGAGATGGCCTGCGCATTCGTAGGCGCTGGTGTCGGCAACTTTGCTCGCTCCCATATTCTCAAGCAGGGTCTTGGCCAGTTTAGCGCGCTGACGACGGGCGTTGCGCTCGCTTGCGTTTCGTA
The DNA here is from genome assembly GCA_900547505.1 of uncultured Collinsella sp. GTDB lineage: Bacteria > Actinomycetota > Coriobacteriia > Coriobacteriales > Coriobacteriaceae > Collinsella. Next base: position 6,397 of record URGY01000080.1, on the reverse strand, counting down.
TCTGCTGGCATTGCTCGGCCTTGGCCAGGTCGTACCGGGGGCAATGTCGCACCAAGAAGGCTATATCGGCGCCATGCTCTTTGTGATTCCCGGCTTTCCCCTCATTACGGCAGGCCTCGACATCGCTAAGCTCGATATGCGAAGCGGCATTGAACGTCTTTCGTATGCCGTGTCGATTATTGTGATGGCGACCCTCGTAGGTTGGATGGTTGCCGAATGTGTGGGGCTGGCACCGGATGATTTTGCCCCGCTCGGCCTTTCGCCGCTTGCTCTTACGCTCCTGCGCGTGGTGATGAGCTTCGTTGGCGTATTCGGCTTCTCGGTGATGTTCAACAGCCCGGTAAAGATGGCCGCGGCAGCTGGGCTGATCGGCGCCGTGTCCAATACCTTGCGCCTTACGCTCGTCGATGCGCCGACGATGCTTCCCTTCCTGGGCCTCAGCGCGGGAATGCCTCCCGAGGCGGCAGCGTTTATCGGCGCGCTGGTATCGGGGCTGCTGGCAAGCTTGGCCGAAGTCAAGCTCACCTACCCACGTATCGCCCTCACGGTGCCATCAATTGTCATTATGGTGCCGGGCCTGTATCTGTATCGCTCGATGTACTACATGTGCACCTTCGATACGGTCAATATGCTCGGTTGGTTTGTGCGTGCAGTGCTCATCGTGGCGTTTTTGCCCGTTGGTCTGGGTGTGGCACGTACACTCACCGACCCTCGCTGGCGCCACACCAGCTAATTGGTGCAAGGAGGACAGGTCACTTTGCACCAAATGAGTTGCGGTGAAATAGGGACTGAATTGCTGCTTAAAGGGTCAAAACAGTCCGTATTCCACCGCAACATATGGGGTCGGGGGATTATTGGTGCCCTGCATCTTCATAAACTCAACGCTTACGAAGCGCGCGCCGTTTGTGTTAGGGTAGTTCCACCACATAAGTAGTCGCAGACGCACGTATCACGGGCGGGCGAGATGAAGTCCCAACAGCTCCATCTCACCCGCCCGTTTTTGTTGCGTGGCGTAGCGGCGTAACACAGAAAGGACCATGCCCTTTATGCCTATCAACAAACGAGAGAGCCTGCTGTTCACCTTTATCATGTGCTTTTGCATGGTGCTCTGGATGAGCATCTACAACGTTGCCCTGCAGCATGGGGTCATCAACGGCGAGGTTGTTGCCGCCGCGTGGCTCGGCTTCCCCGTTGCCTACGTTTTTGCCATGTGCTGCGACTGGTTTGTTGCCAGCCCCCTTGCCAAGGGTTTCGCCTTTAAATTTCTGGTCACGCCGGGCAAGAGCTCGCCGCTTGCCATGACGCTCGCCGTCAGCTCCTGCATGGTCGTTCCCATGGTTATCATCATGTCGCTCTACGGCGCGTGTGAAGGCCTGTTCCATATGCCCGGCGGCCCGCTTGCCAATTTGCAGGCGCTGCCGATGATGTGGCTCGTCAACATTCCGCGCAACTTTATCATGGCCCTGCCCTGGAACCTACTGGTGGCTGGTCCGGTTGCTCGCTTTGTCTTCCGCCGCGCCTTCCCCATGGGAACCGTCTTTGAAGAACAGCATATGGAGCTTGTGCGTATGCCTGGCGCTCCCGTTGCCGATGCCGTCAATGACGTTGCCGAGAGCATGGACGCCGAGCCTGCCTGCTAGGCAACAGCCTCTAACCGAGAGCGCCCGCCGCACCCGGCGATTCCTTTTTTGTAGACGTTGTCGTATGGCTGCATGCGGAAAAGGCCCCAGCGGTTAACATATACTCCATATGGGTAAAGAGACCAAAGCGCCGCCACGAGTGGCGCTTTGCGTTTGAAAAACTAGCTCGTCTAAGAGGAACTAGCATGTTAGACCGTTTTACCGATCGCGCGCGCAAGGTCATGTCCATGGCCAAGCAAGAGGCGCTCGATCTGCACTCAAATAAGGTGGGCACCGAGCACCTGCTGCTTGCGCTCGCTAAGGAGGACGAGGGTATTGCCGCCGAGGCACTGCGCTCGCTCGATATCTCCTACGATGACATCATGGATACCCTCAAAGAGGTCCAGACCACGGTTCCCGAGCCCAGCGAGGAGACCGAGGCTGCCAAGCTCGCCTTTACGCCGCTCGTCATCAGCGTGATGGAGCGCTCCTTCCGCGTGGCACGCGAGAACAACCAGACCTACGTTTCGACCGAGCACTTGCTGATCGGCATCGTCGAAGAGGGCAACGGCATGGCCATGGACATCCTCATGCGCCTGGGCGTGTCGTCTGCTTCCATTAAAAAGGCCATCGAAAAGCTCACTGCCAAGGATCAGGACAAGAAGCGTCCGCTCGCTGGCGCTGGCGCTGGTCGTCCCGGTGCGGGCCTGCCGTTCTTTAGCGGCTCGGATGCCTCTCAGCAAAAGGGGAGCGGCACCGACACGCTCAAGCAGTTCGCGACCAACCTCACGCAGAAGGCGCGCGACGGCGAGCTCGACCCTGTAATTGGTCGCGAAAAGGAAGTCCAGCGTATGATGGAGATCCTTTCGCGCCGCACCAAGAACAACCCGCTCATTCTGGGTGACCCCGGCGTGGGCAAGACGGCCATCGTCGAGGGCTTAGCTCAGCAGATTGCAGCCGGCAACGTGCCCGAGAACCTCATGAACCAAAATATCTGGACGCTCGACCTGCCGGGCCTCGTGGCGGGTGCCAAGTATCGCGGCGAGTTTGAGGAGCGTCTCAAGAACGTGATCCAGGAGGCAACCGAAGCCGACGACGTCATCCTGTTTATCGACGAGATGCACACCATCATCGGTGCCGGTTCTGCCGAGGGCTCCATCGATGCGAGCTCCATGCTCAAGCCCGTGCTCGCGCGCGGTGCCTTCCAGATTATCGGCGCCACCACGGCCGAGGAATTCCGCAAGTACCTCACCAAGGACCCGGCCTTCGAGCGTCGCTTCCAGACCATCGATGTCGAGGAGCCGAGCGTCGAGGACACGATCAAGATCCTGACCGCGCTCAAGCCGCGCTACGAGGAGCACCACCATGTGCGCTATACGCAGGGTGCCATCGAGGCCGCTGCGAACCTTTCCAACCGCTACATCCAGGATCGCTTCCTGCCCGATAAGGCCATCGACCTCATCGACGAGGCCGGTGCTCGCGCTCGCATCGCCGCGAATCGCGCGCCCGAGCCGGTGCGCGAGGCCGAGCATCGCATCGAGGAGCTCAAGGCCGCCGCGCAGGAGGCCACCGAGAGCGACGACATGAACAAGGCCGCCGAGATCACCGAGCAGCAGAAGGCCGCCGAGATTGAGCTCGCCGAGGCCAAGGCCGCCTGGACCGCCGAGCTCGACGCCAGCCCGCTCACCATCGATGTGAGTCAGATTGCCGACATCGTGTCCGTGACTTCGGGCGTGCCGGTGTCCTCGCTTACTGAGAGCGAGAGCCGTCGCCTGCTGCAGGCCGAAAGCGTGCTCAAGACGCGCATCATCGGTCAGGATGAGGCTGTCGAGGCAGTTGCCAAGGCCGTGCGCCGCAGCCGCTCGCCGCTCAAGGATCCGCGTCGCCCCGGCGGCAGCTTTATCTTCCTGGGCCCCACCGGCACGGGCAAGACCGAGCTCGCCAAGACGCTCGCCGAGTACCTCTTTGGCAGCAAGGATGCGCTCATCAGCTTCGACATGTCTGAGTTCGGTAGCGAGTTCGAGGTCTCCAAGCTCATCGGTAGCCCTCCGGGCTACGTCGGTCACGACGAGGGCGGCCAGCTCACCAAGGCCGTTCGTCGCCACCCGTACTCGGTCGTGCTGTTCGACGAGATCGAGAAGGCGCACCCCGATATCTTTAACATCTTGCTGCAGGTGCTGGAGGAGGGTCGTCTGACCGATAGCCAGGGCAAGACGGTCGACTTCCGCAACACCGTGATCATCATGACATCCAACGTGGGCGCCCGCGAGATCGCGCAGGATGCAAGCGTTGGCTTTGGCACCACCGGCGAGCAGGGCCTCACCTCGAGTGAGATCCGCGGCCGCGCGATGGGCGAGCTCAAGCGCCTGTTCCGCCCCGAGCTGCTCAACCGCATCGACGATATTGTGGTGTTCCAGAAGCTCTCGGGCGAGAACCTGACCAAGATCGCGCACCTGCTGGTGGACGACCTGCGTCAGCGCTTGATTGCCAACGGCATGAACATCAAGCTCTCTGATGCGGCCTATGACAAGATCGTGGCCGAGGGCACCGACCTTACCAACGGTGCGCGTCCGCTGCGCCGTGCCATCCAAAAGCTCATCGAGGACCCGCTGTCCGAGGAGCTTCTGGCCGGCGAGTGGGGCGAGGGCGATACCGTCCTGTGCGACGTGGCCGATGGCAAGTTTGTCTTTAGCCACGGCACGGGCGAGATCCCGGCACCGCGTCCGGCGGGCACGCTCGGTGGCGATACCGTCCCGGCAGCGCCACACACCGGCAACGCCGCGCCCGTGAGCGGCGGCGTGACCTCGGGCCCCGGCGGCATGATGCAAGCCGGCTCTGGCGCGCTATAGGGATTGAATATAACCTTGCATGATGGGGGGCGTTTCCGATGGAGGTGCGCCCCTTTTCTTGTAGAGAAGAGTTTCCGGTAACGATAAAATAATTGAAAATGTTCTGCTGGATGGCAAAAGGAGTTACTATGGCGAATAGCGCTCAAAGAATTGAGATGTCGTTCGATAACATGAGAAAAATCGGAATGGTTCTTTGTGCCGTGCTGGTACTTATAGCCATCGCTACCATCGCCGTCTTTGGTTCGGCATTTGTTGTTGCATGCCAAAGTATTTTGAACGGCGCAGTGGTAATCGAGGGGGTCGTTGAGCTTGGTAAGGGCGGCAGCATCGCGCTCCCAAATTTGGCGCTATGGGCGGTTTTGCTCCTTGCAGGGGAGTTCACATTGTTAAGCATCAGCTTCGATGTCGCCCGTCGTCAATCGCCTTTTACTATTCGACATGCACGGATGATTACCGTTATTGCTTGCCTATTTGCAATCAATGCCGTGATGGGCTCTCTACAGATTGGCAGCGATTTAAAAATAATGATGGGTAATTGTATGTTGAGCTGTCGTATGAATTCCGCTCTCCTTCAGATTGGTGACTCAGGCATCACTTTGGATGTGGGATCCATCATTGCAATGATGGTTGCTTTCGCTTTGTCGATCTTCTGGCGCTATGGGGCGCTTTTGCAGTCCCAGTCCGATGATTTGGTCTAGGTGATTGACCATGGATTATCTCATTATTGAGATTGAGACACTTTTGCTCAAGACCGGGAAAACAAATGCCGATCTAATAAGAGCGACTGGGCATACGCCAGCTAACATTTCTAAAATCCGTAATGCAAAAATTAAGGCCATACGCTTGAAGACATTGCTCGATATCTGTGTTGAGTTGGATTGTCAGCCGGGAGATTTGATCCGTCGCGTGAGTGAAATAGAACTTGAGGAACTTACCATCGCGCGCGCGCGGAATAAGATTTTGCAAAGACGCAATTCCGACCCCTCCGAGATGTTGCCCACAGAGGTTTACGTAGTAGATCTTTCTAAGGAATAACAAAACAGAATAAGAAGACAAGAAGACAAACACGTATACATGCAAGGCTCCTACCGCAAACGATCGGTAGGAGCCTTAAATTATTCAAAAAATAGTTCTTGAAAACATAAGGTTATCGATATACGATAACGGAGTATTAAAACAGACGATAAATCGAAAGGAGGTAATTATGAACTGGGTAATCGATCCATGCAGCAACGTGCAGGGTGGTGGCAGTGGTGGCTGCCGCAATTACCACCCGTGTTCGCGCTGTAGCTGTTTTGGCGTATATGTTCATTTCTAGCAAGGCGAACGTTAATGCTGGTTAAGACAGCAGAGGGTAAGCAGCGTGGTCGATAACTGCCATCCGTCGGCCGCGCTGCCTTTTTTAATGAGGTTCATGAGACATGGGTAATGCGATTTCAATCAAGGATCTATCAAAGCGCTACGGCAAAAACTGGGCGTTGTCTGATGTTTCATTTGATATAGCTGAGGGTGAAGTGTGCGCTCTCGTTGGAGAGAACGGCGCGGGGAAGAGTACGTTGATCGATATTCTCCTCGGCTTGCTAAAGGCAACAAAAGGCTCAGTCAGTTTTTTCGGCGAGTCTGGGAGAACAAGTCTGGCAAAAGCACGCAGAAATATCGGATTCGTCCCCGACGGCTGTGGGGCATTCTTGAACTTAACCGGTCGAGAAAACTTGACCTCACGCTGTATCGAGTGGGGACTGCCGAAAAGTGAAGTCAATCGAGTGCTTGCTGCCGTTGGTCTAGAAAATGCAGCAGATGTATCGGTAAAACAATACTCGCTCGGCATGAAGCGCCGCCTGGACATTGGAACGGCTCTTCTGGGTAACCCGCGACTACTCATCATGGATGAACCGATTAACGGGCTCGATCCAGTGGGCGTGATCGAGG
>URGY01000079.1 GCA_900547505.1 uncultured Collinsella sp. | reverse complement strand
TCACAGCGGCGGGCGAGCGGCAGGGTAAAGGTGCCGGCGCCGCAGTACAGGTCCACGGCCAGTTCGTCTTCCTGCGGGTCGAGGGCGTCCATAACGAGCTCAATCAAAATCTCGGCGCCCTTGGTATCGACCTGGAAAAACGACGGGGCAGATAAGCGCATCTGGCCTTCGGCGATATTCTCGGTCCACGAGCCCTCGCCGGCGAGCATCTCGACTTTGGAGACACGGCGGGCTTTCTTTTCGCCCTTGCTCATCACACGAACGATGCTCGTGGGATGAGCAGCGTCCGCCAGCACGCGGGAGACCTGCGAGCGCGGAAAAGAGCCTGTGGGCGTCCAGAGTGCGACCTCGAGTGCCTTGGTGCGGCGCGAAGCGCGAATGCCCACGCGCTCGAGGCCCAGGTCGTGGCTACCGCTCAGATAGTTGAGCGCGCCGACGACCGATTTGAGCGCCTTCGGGAAGCGCTTATCGAATAGCGGGCACGCATCGACGGTCACGATTTTGCTGGGGTCGACACCGTGCATGCCAAGGCGCACGCGACCGTTGACGACGGTCGGTTCGAGCTCGATTTTATTGCGGTAGCCCCAGTCGTCCTTGGTGTGGCGGATGGGCTGTACCAACTCATCGACCCGCTCAGGAGCGAACTTGCCGATGCGCTCGAGCGTGGAGCGCAGATTTTGCTCCTTGGCGGCGAGCTGTGCCGTGCGTGAGAGATTGCCCCACGAGCAGCCGCCGCAGATGCCCACGAAGGGGCAGGGAGGCTGAATGCGATCGGGGCTTGGCTCCAGAATCTCGGTGGTGCGGGCACGCATGAACGACTTGCCGTCCTGTACGACCTCGGCCTCGACGGTGTCGCCTGCCACGGCGCCCTGCACAAAGACGGCCTTGCCGTTGTCGGCGTGCGCCAGCCCGTCGGCGCCGTAGGTCATCGATTCTATAGTGAGCTTCATATTCCTGCCTGTCATTCGCGTTGTTGTTCGCACCATGGTAGCAGGGAAAAGCGCCCCGCATCCGAGGCTTTCCTCAAATGCGGGGCGCTTCTACAAACTGCTTCTACAAACGACTATTTCGTCTTGCCGGTAATGAGCGTCTTAAGACCCAGGCCGATCAGACCCAGGCCCATGCGCACGCGACCGGGGCGATGGCGCTCGATGGCCTTGGTCTTGCCGGCGGGCTTATCGCGACGGGCGCTCGTCTCGGGTGCGGGCTTGGTGACCTGCGGCTCGGGCTGAGGTGCAGGTGCGGGCTCGGGCTCAATGACGGTCGCCTGGACCTCTTGGACCTTGGGTGTGGCCGGCTGCGGCTCAGGAGCAGGGGCGGGCTTTGCCTCGGCGGCGGGCTCCGGAGTCGCAGTAGCGGGCTCGGGCGCTTTCTCCACGGCGGGCTCTGCGGCAGCCTCGGGCTCATTCACCGGGGGAGCTGCAACCGCTTCCGGTTTGGCAGCTGCCCCGTGTTCAACCTCGGCCTGAATGGCCTCCTCGGCCACACGTTCCTTCTCCTGTGCGCGCTGCTGCGCGGCGGCCTCGGCGTTGCGATAGGCACGCTCCAGCAGAGCTTCCTGCGAGTTGAAGGGCCTCTCGCCCTCTTTGCGCTCCACGGGAACCCAGGTGCCGTCACTCGTCAGACTGCGTGCCTTCACGTTGTCGCGCAGCTGCATGCCCATGTACTCGTGCACCAGGGCGCGGCAGGTGGGGTCGAGCACGGGGAAGGCGATCTCCACGCGGTGCTCGGTGTTGCGCGTCATCATGTCTGCCGAGCTCAGGTAAATCATGTCCGAGTCCACGCCGAAAGCATAGACGCGCGCGTGCTCCAAAAAGCGTCCGACGATGGAGCGGACATGCACGTTCTCGGTCTTGCCCGGAATACCGGGCTTGAGGCACGAGATGCCGCGGATGATCATGTCTACGCGGACTCCTGCACACGATGCCTCGGCGATCTTGTCGATAACCTCGCGGTCGGTCAGCGAGTTGAGCTTAAAGAATACGCGGGCGGGCTCGCCGGCAAGGGCGCGCTGAATCTCGCGGTCAAGCCCGCGCATGATGAGCGGTTTCAGTCCGACGGGCGCCACACCCAGGAAGCGGTAGTCGCCGCGCAGGTTGCCCAGCGACAGATTGCGGAAGAACAGGTTGGCGTCCTCGCCGATGCCGGGATGGGCTGTCATGAGCATAAAGTCGCTGTAGAGTTTGGCCGTCTTCTCGTTAAAGTTGCCGGTGCCCAAAAGCGTGAGGCGCGTTAGCGCCATGCCCTCGCGATAGGTGAGCTGGCAGATCTTTGAGTGGCATTTAAAGCCCTCGGAACCATAGATGACGGTGCAGCCTGCCTCTTCCAGACGCTCGGCCCACTCGATGTTGTTCTGCTCGTCAAAGCGGGCACGAAGTTCCATGAGCACCGTGACCTCTTTGCCGTTCTCGGCAGCATCGATCAGCGACTCGCACAGGCGGCTCTGCTTGGCCACGCGGTAGAGCGTGATGCGCAGCGAGATGCACTCGGGGTCGTAGGCGGCCTCGTGCACCAGATCCAGGAAGGGGTTCATGGCCTCGTAGGGATAAAAGAGCAGCTTGTCGTGCTGCAGCACCTGCTCGCGGATGGAGCGGGTCATGTCGATGGTGGGATTGGGCTGCGGCCTAAACGGCGTAAAGAGCAGCTCGTTGCGCAGGTGTTCGGGAATCTTGCCCTCAATGCCAAAGACGTAGCCCAGGTCGAGCGGGATATCGCAGGTAAAGACAGAGCGGCGCGAAAGCTCGAGCGCCTTGCGGATGGTCTTGAGCGTTGCCTTCTCGAGCGACCCCGAGACCGCGAGCACTACCGGCTGCAGACGCAGGCGCTTCTTGAGGATGCGCTTCATGTGCTGGCGGTAGTCCTCTTCCTCTTCGACGCCCTCGCCGTCCGGATCGATGTCGGCGTTGCGGGTGACGCGGATCAGCGCACGATCCAGCGGCTTATAGGAGCCAAAGCAGCTGTCCAGGCAGGCGAGGATGACGTCCTCGAGCAAGATGTAGGAGTAGGTGCCGGTGGGCGCGGGGATCTCGACCACGCGGTTCATCGAGGCGGGAATCTCGATAAGGCCCAGCAGGCTCTCCTCGTCGGTGGCGCCGTCCAGACCACAGGCCAGATAGAGCGCGCCATTGCGCAGGTTGGGGAAGGGGTGGCGAGGATCGATGACCAGCGGCGAGATGACCGGCGACACGTAGGCCTGGAAGTAGCGGGTTACAAAGGTGCGCTCCTCGGGCGTAAGCGAATCGATGCGGGCGCGGTGAACGCCCAAGGTGTCGAGCTTGCCCTCGATGCTCTTAAAGATGGACTCCCAACGGGTAAGGAGCCCGGGCATTTCGGCCATGACAGCATCGACCTGTTCGGAGGCGGTCATATTGCTCTTGTTGTCGACAGGTTGTTTTTTGAGCTCTGCCAGATCGGACAGGCCGCCCACGCGCACCATGAGAAACTCGTCGAGGTTGGACTCGAAAATCGACACGAACTTTAGACGCTCGAACAGCGGAACGGTCTCATCGAAGGCTTCGTCAAGCACGCGGTTGTCAAAGCGCAGCCAGCTAAGCTCTCGGTTTTGCGTGTACGAGAAGTCGCGCGGCGGTTTGCGCAGCTTTGCGGCGGCTTGCTTCTTTTCGATTTTGCTCGGCATATGCATCTGTCCGTTCAGTCCCCACAGAGGACGGTAGCCTAACACTTTTCACTATTGTCTCAATTTAGTCGACCGCTGGCACGGACGTATCGCGTGAACGGTATCTTTACCTACTTCTTACGCTGCCAAGGCATGCAACTAACTGTCCAACTCGTTTGGAAACAATCTATATCCATACTCAACTGGTGAGGATGTATGAATAAGAATGATTGCGAGCTGAATATAATCGAATCCAAATTGAATCATGGACAAACGACATATATATGCAGAAAACCGTTTTAGCTATGCAATTCCTAAACATGAAAATATTTGTGCAATCTAGCTTAATTCCTTAGAAAAAAGAACATTTACCTTTGAAAACCTGCTTTAGAGAACCGAAGTGCATCATGGGGGAATCATATGCGATATACCGTTCATCGCACTTTGCTGACCGTTCGGGGGCGAGGTGGAATTGCAGGTGGTTTTTGGATATAACTAGAGCTGTCAGCAAGCAGTGTCCCATACGGAGGGGCGCTGATACATTCGGCCAGTAAGGCCCGAAAGAAAGGTAGGAGGCCATGACGAAAGGTCTGCACGTGCCTTCCGAGATCGGCAAGCTCAGGAAGGTCTGCCTGCACCGTCCCGGCGACGAGCTCCTCAACCTGCCGCCCGACGAGCTCGAGCGACTCCTGTTCGACGACGTCCCGTTCCTGGAGGTCGCGCAGCAGGAGCACGACACCTTCGCCCAGATCCTGAGGGACCAGGGCGTGGAGGTCCTCTATCTCGAGAACCTCGTCGCCGAGGTGTTCGACCAGGTCCCCGGCGCCCGCGCCGAGTTCACCGACCAGTACATCGCCGAGGCCGGCATCCGCGGCCAGCACATGCCGCAGATCGTCCGCGAGAAGCTGGACTCCATCGAGGACAACCTCGAGTTCGTCAAGAAGACCATGGCCGGCATGACCAAGTCCGAGATCGACATGCCCCTCACGGCGTCCACGACCCTCGACTCCCTGGTCAACTCCGAGTCCGAGTCCGACCTGATCATCGACCCGATGCCCAACCTCTACTTCACCCGCGACCCGTTCGCGGTCGTCGGCGAGGGCGTCAACCTCAACCGCATGTACTCGGTCACCCGCAACCGCGAGACCCTGTACGGCAAGTACGTCTTCAAGTACCACCCCGACTACAAGGACGTCTCGCTGTACTTCCGCCGCGACTGCCAGTTCCACACCGAGGGCGGCGACGTGCTGAACATCAACGAGAAGACCCTCGCCGTCGGCATCTCCCAGCGCACCCAGGCCGCCGCGATCGACGTCATGGCCCAGAACATCTTCTGGAACTCCGACTCCAAGGTCGAGCGCATCCTGGCCTTCGACATCCCGGTCTCGCGCGCCTTCATGCACCTCGACACGGTCTTCACCCAGATCGACGTCGATAAGTTCACGATCCACCCCGCCATCATGGGCACCCTGCGCGTCTACGAGCTGACCGCCGGCAAGAACCCGGGCGACGTGAACATCCGCCTGATCGAGGACACCCTCGAGCACGTCCTGGAGGACGCCACCGGCGTCGACCAGGTCAAGCTGATCCCCTGCGGCGGCGGCGACCCGATCGCGGCCTCCCGCGAGCAGTGGAACGACGGCTCCAACACCCTGTGCGTCGAGCCCGGCAAGATCTGCGTCTACGCCCGCAACACCGTCACCAACGACGTGCTGTACAAGGAGGGCCTGGACCTTCTCGTCGTGCCCTCCGCCGAGCTCTCCCGCGGCCGCGGCGGCCCGCGCTGCATGAGCATGCCCTTCTGGCGCGAGGACCTCTAAGGTCTTTCCGTTTCCGGTGCGGTCCCCCTACAACCGCACCGGCTTCGCCCGTTAAACGGGCAACACTAATACTTACGTAATTCATTTCTTCGAAAGGAATCAAACCATGGGTGTTAACCTCTCCGGCCGTAGCTTCCTCAAGCTTCTCGATCTCACCACCGAGGAGATCGAGTACCTGCTCAAGCTCTCCAAGAACTTCAAGGATATGAAGCGCGCTGGCGTTCCGCACCGCTATCTCGAGGGCAAGAATATCGTTCTGCTCTTCCAGAAGACCTCCACTCGTACCCGCTGCGCCTTCGAAGTCGGTGGCATGGATCTGGGTATGGGCGTCACCTACCTCGATCCGGGTTCGTCGCAGATGGGCAAGAAGGAGTCCATCGAGGATACCGCCCGTGTTCTCGGCCGCATGTATGACGGCATCGAGTTCCGTGGCTTTGCCCAGGACGACGTCGAGGAGCTCGCTGCTAAGTCCGGCGTGCCCGTGTGGAACGGCCTGACCACCGAGTGGCATCCCACCCAGATGCTCGCCGACATCCTGACCGTCCAGGAGAACTTCAACTACGACATCAAGGGCAAGACCCTCGTCTTCATGGGCGACTGCAAGAACAACGTTGCTCGCTCCCTCATGGTTGTCTGCTCCAAGCTCGGCATGAACTTCGTGGCCTGCGGCCCCGAGGAGTGCATGCCCGCCGACGACGTCATCGAGGCCTGCAAGCCCATCGCCGAGGCTAACGGCTGCACCATTAAGCTGACCACCGACGTCAAGGACGGCGTCACCGGTGCCGACGTTATCTACACCGACGTGTGGGTCTCCATGGGCGAGCCCGACGAGGTCTGGGCCGAGCGCATCGCTCAGCTCACCCCGTATCGTGTTACCTCCGAGGTCATGGCTATGGCCAACCCGGGTGCCATCTTCCTGCACTGCCTGCCCAGCTTCCACGACACCAACACCACGATTGGCGCCGAGAAGTGCGAGCAGTTCGGCATCACCGAGCAGGAGGTCACCGACGAGGTCTTCGAGAGCCCCGCTTCCAAGGTCTTCGACGAGGCTGAGAACCGCATGCACACCATCAAGGCTGTCATGTACGCCACGCTCAAGTAAGAGCATCTAGCATCTCGCTCGGGGTGTATTGCTGCACACCCCGAGCGGCTTTGTCTGGTAAATATCTCGCACCAGGCGGCAGGCACGGCACGGAAGAGCCGCTTCGGGCGAGATCAGTAAATGATTTATGAAGGGGGGATGAGAACTATGACTGAGACCGCTAAGAAAAAGCGCGGTATGCCTTCATCGTTCACCATTCTTCTTGCTCTGCTGGCAATTGTCGCAGTGATTACCGTTATCGTCTCCGGCACGTCCGGCGGCGAGGTTACTGCAGCCCGCCTGAGTGATTTCTGCACCGCCCCGATTCTGGGCTTCGCTGACGCTCTGCCCGTCTGCCTCTTCGTTATGATCCTGGGCGGCTTCCTCGGCATGATGACCGAGACCGGCGCCCTGGACAACGGCATCGCCGTTCTGGTGCAGAAGCTTAAGGGCAACGAGATTATGCTCGTTCCTGTCCTTATGCTCATCTTCTCCCTCGGTGGTACCACCTATGGTATGTGCGAGGAGACCGTTCCCTTCTATGCCCTGCTCGCCGCTACCATGATGGCCGCTGGCTTCGACCCCATGGTCGGTGCCGCTACCGTCCTGCTCGGCGCTGGCTGCGGCTGCCTGGGCTCCACGGTTAACCCGTTCGCCGTCGGCGCTGCCGTCGACGCTCTGACCGGCGTTGGCATTGAGGTCAACCAGTCCATCATCATCGGCCTCGGTGCCGTCCTGTGGATTGTTACCACTGCCATGTCCATCTTCTTCGTGATGAACTATGCCAAGAAGGTCAAGGCTGACAAGGGTTCCACCATCCTTTCGATGCAGGAGCTCAAGGACGCCGAAGAGGCCCACGGCAAGGCTGCTTCCGAGGTCCACAAGGAGGTCAAGCTCACCGGTCGTCAGAAGGGTGTTCTGATCGCCTTTGCCTTCACCTTCGTCGTCATGATCGTCGGCTTCATTCCGCTGGCCGACCTCAACGAGGGCGTCGCCAACTTCTTCGACGCTGGCGCTGTCTACGACGCCGACGGTAACGCCGTCGTCCAGGGCTGGTCTGCCCTGATCACCGGCCTGCCCATTGGCCAGTGGTACTTCGACGAGGCTTCCACCTGGTTCTTCCTCATGGCTGTCCTGATCGGTATCATCGGTGGCCTTTCCGAGAAGCAGATCGTTAACACCTTCATCA
>URGY01000078.1 GCA_900547505.1 uncultured Collinsella sp. | reverse complement strand
GACCCACACTCCGCTGCCGCCGCGGCGCGTGTGGTGCGCGAGGCCTGCGAACGTATCGTTGCCTTGCTGGACGAAGCCGGCCTCGATGCACCGATATTGCCCGAGGTGGGCGAGCAGTTGCAGCTCGATCGCGACGCCATGACGCGTGCCCTGCGCGAGCTTTCGCTCAATCGCTCGATCGTTAAGGTCGAGCGCGACGTTGCCCTGTCCGCTGCCGCCGAAGCCCATGCGCGCGAGCTTGTTGCCGCCGCCATTGAGGCAGCCGGCGGTGCTGCCACCACGAGCGTACTGCGCGAGGCCCTGGGTGTGTCGCGCAAACGTGCCATCAGCATCTTGGAGCACCTGGATGCCGTGCGCTTTACGGTGCTCGACAAGGATGCCGGCGGCCTGCGCTCCCTGCGCTAGGCCGGTCACTCGCTCCCGCCTCCTCAGTTGCGGTGAAATAGTTCCTATTTGGAGGCTTTGGCAGCAAATACAGGAACTATTCCACCGCAACTTCTTGCTCGTCTTTTTGGGATGGGGCCTGTTTGGTTTGGTAAAATACCGGCGCACTTGGGAACGGATGGGCTCCGGTGGGCTCCGCGGTCCTCAAAACCGTTGCGAGGCGTGCAAAACGTCTTGGATGTGTTCGATTCACATACGTTCCCGCCATACGCTACCAGCGCTTTTGTGCTCGCGGTCTTGCTGCGTGCCGCAAAGGCGCTGTTTTGTTTTTGCATGGGTTTGCCGTGCCGCCCGCTTTATCGGCGACGGTATTTGGCTTCGTGTGCCGGGTTTTGAGCATGCCGATGGGGGTGGTTTGCCGTATGACTACCGTAAGACGGGCCAATCTTTCTTGTGTCGTCCAGGCGGGCGGGTTGTCGTCGCGCATGGGCTGCGATAAGGCGCGCATGGCGTTTTGCGGCGAGCCGCTCATCGAGCGCGTGCTGGGTCGGCTGGCGCCTGTTGCCGGCGAGTTAATCGTGACGACTTCGCGTCCCAGCGAGCTTGCCTACCTTGAGGAGTGCGCGTTTGGCGGCTTGGTGCCGCGTGTGGTGGCGGACCTTGAAGGGTCGGCGGGCGCTATGCGCGGCATCGCGAGCTCGTTGGCCGCGGCCCGATTGCCGCTCGTGGCGATCGTCGCCTGCGATATGCCCTTTGTCTCGCCGGAACTCATCGGCGTGCTTGCCGATCATGTTGAGGCCGAGGCGCTCGATGTGTGCGTGCCGCGCGAGGAGCGGGGGATTGAGCCGCTTTGCGCCGTCTGGCGCCGTGACGCGTGTGCGCCGGTTGCCCAAGAGCTGCTCTCCTGCGACCGACAGCGCATTCGCTGCCTGATCAATCGCGTTCAGGCCGGTTATATGGATGAGCCGCAGATCGTTAAGACCGCGGGCTCGACGCTCTGCTTCGAAAACGTCAATACGCCCGAGGAGTTTGCGGCGGCCGAGTTACTCGCCTAGACGATTGGAGTTGCCATGTCTCACGAAATTTGTCCCGACACGGGAGAGCCTTGCACTTGCGACGGGTCCGAACCCTGTACCTGCGGTTGCGGTGGCTGTGGACATACTGCGGAAGAGGAAGCGGCCGCCGCGGCGTATCGCGATGCACACCGCGAAGGCCCGTCCGGTGATGCTCTCGACCATGAACGCAAGATCATCGTTTCGTTCGATAGCACCTTCGATGTGATGGAATGCGAGCAGCTGTGCCTTGCCGCCGGTGTGCCCGGGCGCATCATGCCACTGCCCGGCTCCATCACCGCCGGCTGCGGGCTGTGCTGGGCCATGCCGTTCTCGGGCGATGCCCTCGCCGCCTTCCGCGCCGCCACCGAGGGCCACATAACCCCCGCCGACTACCATCAGCTCGTCCTCTAACCACCAACACCACCACAAAGGTGTCTGTCCCCAATGTGGTGGTTTGGAACATGTGGACGAAACAGCTTCGAAACACGCGATTTGTACGTCAGGCTCTCAAAAACGCATCTACCTGCATCGTAATCAAAACGAAACATCTGCTCGTCGGCTTATGTGAAACTTTGCTGCAACAGTGCGATATTATCCATACTCGATAAAGTTCGCGGCGCATGGGGTGCCGCGACCGACATTTTTCTTTTCCATCAATTGGAGGAAGCATGAGCTACACGCAGAAAGTTCTCGACGAGCTCAAGGCCCGCTATCCCGAGCAGCCTGAGTTCATCCAGGCCGCGACCGAGATCCTCGGCACCATCCAGCCGGCGCTCGACGCCCATCCCGAGTACGAGGAGGCTGCCCTGCTCGAGCGCCTCGTCGAGCCCGAGCGCATCGTTATGTTCCGTGTCCCCTGGGTCGACGACCAGGGCAAGGTCCAGGTCAACCGCGGCTACCGCGTCGAGTTCAACTCTGCCATTGGACCCTACAAGGGCGGCCTGCGCTTTAACCCGACGGTCACCCTGGGCATGCTCAAGTTCCTGGGCCTGGAGCAGATCCTCAAGAATAGCCTGACCACCCTCCCCATGGGCGGCGGCAAGGGCGGCTCCGACTTTGACCCCAAGGGCAAGTCCAACAACGAGATCATGCACTTCTGCCAGTCCTTCATGACCGAGCTCTATCGCCACATCGGCCCCAACACCGACGTTCCCGCCGGCGACCTGGGCGTTGGCGGCCGCGAGGTTGCCTACCTGTTCGGTCAGTACAAGCGCCTGACCAACGAGTGGACCGGCGTCCTCACTGGCAAGGGCCTCTCCTTTGGCGGTTCGCTCGCCCGTACCGAGGCCACCGGTTACGGTCTGGTCTACTTTGTGGACGAGTACCTCAAGAGCCGCGGCGACTCCTTCGAGGGCAAGAACGTCGTCGTTCATGGCTCCGGCAACGTCGCCATCTACGCCGTCCAGAAGGTCTCCCAGCTCGGCGGCAAGGTGCTCGCCTGCTCCGATACCCACGGCTGGGTCGAGGATCCCGACGGCATCGACTACACCGTGCTCGAGCACATCTACAACAAGAAGCGCTCCGGCCACGACAAGGGCGTTACGCTCGCTATGTACGTCGACGAGAAGCCCAACGCCGTGTGGCACGAGGGCGATGGCCGTGGCGTTTGGCAGCTGCCCTGCGACATCGCGCTGCCCTGCGCTCGCGAGAACACGCTGCTGCTCGAGGATGCCCAGGCGCTCGTCGCCAACGGCTGCAAGGTGGTCGGCGAGGGCGCGAACATGCCTACGACCATCGAGGCCACGACCTACTTCCAGGAGAACGGCGTTGCCTTTATGCCCGGTAAGGCTGCCAACGCCGGCGGCGTGCTCGTGTCCGGCCTGGAGATGAGCCAGAACGCCGAGCACCTGTCCTGGACCTTCGAGGAGGTCGACGGCAAGCTCGAGCAGCTCATGCGCGGCATGTTCCACAACGTGGACGACACCGCCAAGGAGTACGGCGAGGAGGGCAACTTCGTCATGGGCGCCAATATCGCCGGCTTCCTGAAGGTCGCCGACGCCATGCTCGCCCAGGGCGTCTGCTAAATCTTCGCTCGACATAGCATGTGATGAGGCTCCCAGCTATCCGGCTGGGAGCCTTTTCTATCCCGGAGGACTCCTCATAACTTGCGGTGAAATACGGACTGTTTAGCGTCCCAGAACGGCTAATCAGTCCGTATTTCACCGCAAGTTATGGATGGGTGGGTGGATTTTGTCCTAAAACGGTGTGCGGCCCCTCGTTTGGTACACTTAAAAGTACTGGACAAGTGAAGAGATGGGGGAGAACGTGCTCAAGTTCGGTACCTACGTCCGTGTTGGAAACGCGGCCGAAGCCTATGAGCTCTTACAGAAGAACCGCAACAACAAGATTGTGGGCGGTGGCATCTGGATGCGTCTGGGTTCGCGTCGCGTGGCGACGGCGATTGACCTTTCGGCCTGCGGACTCGATCAGATTGAGGAGACCGAGACCGAGTTTCGCGTCGGTGCCATGTGTACCCTGCGCCAGCTCGAGCGTCATGCCGAGCTCAACGCGCTTGTCAACAATGTCTTTGAGTTCGCCGTCCATGACATCGTGGGTGTGCAGCTGCGCAACACCGCCACGGTAGGCGGCAGCATCTACGGCCGCTTTGGCTTCTCGGACGTGCTCTCGGCGTTCCTGGCGCTCGATTCGTATGTTGAGCTGACGGGTGCCGGCCGCGTGCCGCTCGCCGAGTTCGTTGACATGGGCTACGTGCGCGACGTGATCGAGCACGTGGTGGTCGTCAAGCACGATTACCGTGCGAGCTACGAGGCCGTGCGCAAGGCCGCGACCGACTTCCCCTCGATTAATGTCACCGCCGCCTGGTGGGACAACACCTGGCACGTCACCGTGGGTGCCCGTCCGCTGCGCGCGACCCTGCTGCAGGGCGAGGCATGCGGCTTGGTGAACGAGCAACCTTCCGAGGATGAGCTGCGCGCCCTGGCCGCGTCCGTACGCGCGTTGAGCTACGGCACCAACCTGTGGGGCTCGGCTGACTACCGCCGCCGCATCTCGGCGCCGCTTGCCGTGCAGGCCGTGCGCCGCGCCGCCGGCATCGAGCTTTCGGCCGCGCTTGCCCGCGAGCTCGAGGGCGTGCAGATTCCTAAGTTTGCCACGGACGAGTATTCCTGCCGCCGCGTGCCCGGCGTCGATTCTAGCGAGGTGCGCTAATGACTGCCAAACTCATCGATCTTTCCTTTACGCTCAACGGCCGCAAGGTTAAGGTTCAGATTGCCCCCGATACTATGCTCTTTGCGCTGCTGCGCGAGCAGGGCTGCGCGTCGGTGCGCTGTGCCTGCGAGACCACCAACTGCGGTCTGTGCACGGTGTGGCTCGACGGCGACCCGGTGCTGAGCTGCTCGGTTCCCGCCGCCCGTGTTGAGGGACACACCATCACCACGCTTGAGGGCCTTAAGGCCGAGTCCGAGGCGCTTGCTCGCGCTATGGCTGCCGAAGGCGCCGAGCAGTGCGGTTTTTGCGCCCCTGGCCTTATCATGAACGTGCTGGCGCTTGCCCGCGCCGCCAAGGAGGACCCGAGCCTCGTCGCCACGCGCGAGGAGCTCTCGCGCCAGCTCGCCGGCAACCTCTGCCGTTGTAGCGGCTACGAGAGCCAGCTGCGCGCGATTGTCCGCTTCCTCAACGAGTTCGGCGTTCAGGTGGGCTTTGAGATGCCCGAGCTGCCGGTCAACGACACCAGCTGCGATGGTGTCTCTTACAAGCAGATCACCCACAAGCAGCCCAAGAAGGACTCGAAGGCCCTGCTCGAGGGTCGTCCCGTCTACACCGGCGATATGGTGCCCGCCGGCGCGCTCATCGTCAAACTCAAGCGCAGCCCGTATGCCCGCGCCAAGATCCGCTCCATCGATACGTCGCGCGCCCTGAAGGTGCCCGGCGTGGTGGGCGTCTACACCTACGAGGACGTGCCCAAGCGCCGCTTTACCATCGCCGGCCAGAGCTATCCGCAGCCGAGTCCCTACGACCGCCTGATTCTCGAGAACCTCGTCCGTTACCAAAACGAGGAGGTGGCGATCGTCGCCGCCGAGACTGAGGAGGCTGCCGACAAGGCGCTCAAACTCATTAAGGTCGACTATGAGGTGCTCGAGCCGCTGCTCGACTTTACCCAGGCGCTCGATAATGACATCGTGGTTCACCCCGAGGGCGACGTGACCTTTATGTTCCCGCAGGGCGGCGATGTCCCGCGTAACCTGGTGTGCAGCGGCACGAGCGACTTTGGCGACTTGGACGAGGCCTTCGCCCAGAGCGATATCGTCTTTACCCGCACCTACGCCAGCCAGGCCACGCAGACCGCGCCCATGGAAACCTTCCGCGCTTTCGCGACGACCGACGCGTTTGGGCGTATCTCGGTGACCACCTCGACGCAGGTGCCCTTCCACGTGCGTCGCATGGTCGCGCAGTCGCTCGATATCCCGCAGTCGCAGGTGCAGGTCATTAAGCCGCGCATCGGCGGCGGCTTTGGCTCCAAGCAGACGGGCTGCTGCGAGATCTTCGTTGCGTTCGTGACCCAGCAGACCGGCCGTCCGAGCTACTGCTGCTACACCCGCGAGGAGACCATCACCGCGGGCAACTCGCGCCACCAGATGCAGATGACCGTTAAGCTGGGCGCCATGAATGACGGCACCATCACGGCCATCGACCTGCACACGCTGTCCAACGCCGGCGCGTACGGCGAGCACGCCACCACGACGATCGGCCTTTCGGGCCACAAGAGCCTGCCCATCTACAACCATGTGAAGGCGAGCCGCTTTAGCTGGGACGCCGTCTACACCAATACCAACCGCGGCGGCGCGTATCGCGGCTACGGTGCCACCCAGGGCCAGTTTGCCGTGGAGAGCGCCGTCAACGAGCTCGCCGACATGCTGCACATGGATCCCGCCGACTTGCGCCTTAAGAACATCGTGCACGAGGGCGAGGTCATGTCGCAGTACTACAACGAGAAGCTCAACGCCTGCGCGCTCGACCGCTGCCTGCTGCGCGCGATGGACATGATCGGCTGGCGCGACAAGCCGCTGGCCGTGGACCTGGGCGACCGCGTGCGCGCCCTGGGCTGTGCGCTCACCATGCAGGGCTCGGGTATCTCCAATGTGGATATCGCCGGCATCGACATGCGCTTGGAAGAGGACGGCTTCATTACCATCGGCACCGGCGCCACCGATAACGGCATGGGCGTCGACACGATCCTGGCGCAGATTGCCGCCGAGGAGCTGGGCGTGGAGAGTTCGTTGATCGTGGTGCGCGGCGTGGACACCGACGTGTCGCCGTTCGATGCCGGCTCGTACGCGAGCTCGGGCACGTACGTGACGGGCCTTGCCGCCAAGAACGCCGCGACCGAGCTGCGTGAGAAGATCTGCGCCAAGGCCGCCCAGATGTGGGACGTGGACGCCGCCGACGTGGTCTTTGATGGTCAGTACGTGCGCCTGTCCGACGAGCGTGCCGCGCGTGAGCAGAACCGCTACCTCACGCTGCGCGACTTTGCCAACCTGTGCGTCAAGAACATCGCAGGCGGCGACGCGCTCACCTCGCATGCCTCTGCCTGCCTGCCCGTTTCGCCCCCGCCGTTTATGGCCGGCATTGCCGAGGTCGAGGTCGACAAGGCCACCGGCAAGGTGACTGTGGTGGACTACGCGGCGGCTGTGGACTGCGGCACCGTGATCAACGAGGCGCTCGCGCGCGTCCAGGCCGAGGGCGGCATTGCCCAGGGTATCGGCCACGCTCTCTACGAGATCGTCGAGCACGACGACCGCGGTCGCCTGCGCACCGGCAACTTTATGAGCTACAAGCTGCCCACGCGCCTGGATATCGGCAGCATTCGCGTGGCCTTTGAGCCGAGCTATGAGCCGACGGGCCCGTTTGGCGCCAAGTCGATCGGCGAGGTCGTCATCAACACGCCGCTCGCCGCCGTGGCCTCGGCCGTGGCACACGCCACCGGCCACCAGGTTCGCTCGCTGCCGATCACGCCCGAGAAGGCCCTGCTAGGGGAGTAGCGGGTCGGCGAACAAGTCGTAATGGGCGGGGCGGGGTAACTCGCCCCGCCTTTTGCACTCGTGGTGAGGTCGTGAGCCTGTAAAACGTGTGCGTGCGCTTGCCGTTCGTATCTGCTATCATTCCTAGTCTGTGCGCTCATGCGGGCGTGGCGGAATTGGTAGACGCGCCAGATTTAGGTTCTGGTGGGATTCCCGTGAAGGTTCGAGTCCTTTCGCCCGCACCAACGCACCTGCGTCGGCCCTGGCCGTCGCGACTCTTTGTTGCATAAAG
>URGY01000077.1 GCA_900547505.1 uncultured Collinsella sp. | reverse complement strand
TCCCAGTGCCGCAGACCGTCTCGCGCGACGCGCTTGCCGGCATGGGCGGAGCCGCCGCGACCGGTGCCGCCGTGGGCCTAGGCGCCGCAGCCGGCATCGCCTCCAACATGGCGAGCACTCGCGCCCCGCAGCGCCCGCTCGCCCAGCTCGTCGACGTCGTGAGCGGCGAGAGCCATAGCATCACCTCCGCACAGGTGACCATCGGTCGCGAGCGCTCAGTTTCCGACATTGCCCTGCGCGACCCCAACGTGTCGCGCCGCCACGCCCAGCTCACCTTTACGGGCTCGGATTGGTCGATCGAGGACCTCAATTCCACCAACGGCACGCTCGTCAACAACCGCCGCATTACGCGCTGCCCGCTGCGCAACGGCGATCTGCTGACGTTTGGCCTGAGCACCTTTGAATTTAGGGGATAGTCGCTTATGAACATCGATATCGTCCTTTTTGCAGGCCGCATCGTCCTGGTCGCCCTGCTCTATATCTTCCTGTTCGCCGTCATGAAGACCGGCGTGGGACTTGTGCGTGGACAGCGCCGCGACTCGGCTATCTGGACGATCGATGTGGACAAGGGTCCGCGCGGTATCCGCGGCATTCACGTAGACATGCTCGGCCCCGTCATCGTCGGTCGCTCGCCATCTTCGGACATCTGCATCAACGAACCGTTCGTTTCGGCCTCGCACGCGCGCTTTTCGCTGCAGGGCCCGGCGCTCATCATCGAGGACCTCAACTCACTTAACGGCACGCTCGTCAACGGCCGCCAGCTCGTGGAGCCCGCGACGCTGCGTGAGGGCGACGAAGTCCAGATTGGCGACGTGGTCATGAAGGTGAACCGTCGATGATCGACGAGGAGAACAAGTCCGCAACTATGACCGAGGCACCGGCTGCCGCCACAGCTGTGCCGGCCCACGCCGCTCCGGCGGGCTCCGCACCCGTGGAGCCCGAGGATACCGTGTTCTCCCTGCCTCTTTCGCATGTAACGCATGATATTTCGGATCTCGCCGATAACGAGGACGAAGAGGATACCGTAGCAGCGCCCATCGGCGCACACGCTGCGGAACAGCCCACAGCGCCCGAAGCAACCCCGGCGCCGGCTCACTTTGCAGAACCCGTCGCCGCGGCAATCAACGAGAGCGCTGCGGTGTTTGCGGCACCCGAGCCCGCCGCGCCGGCGTTTCACATAGCCCCGGCATCCGAGGTTGCGCCCGCGTCTACGCCGGCGCCCGAGGCGGGGACATCCCCCGAGGACGGCCCTGCACCCAAGACCCCGCAGCCTGCGCCCGCAAGCGAGTCCGATGCCGTGGCCGAGCCCGCCACCCAGTCGCAAAACACGCCCGCGCCGTCGCACTTTGCGACGCCCGAGCCTATAGACGTCAGCCCGCAAGATGACGAGTCGACCGCCCGCGTTTCCGAGGAGCCCGGCTCCCCGGACACCGGCGATTCTGAATCAAACGCCGAGACCGACACCGTCTCTCCCGGTGACACAGCAGAGATCGACGTTGCCGCCGTTGAGGCCAAGCTCAAAGACCCCGGGTCGACCATGAGCTTTGAGCCCCTGACCGAGGAACGCATCGAGACCGACTCGACCTATGATGCCGGCACCACCACGCAACTCATGTGGGGCGCCCGCTCCGACGTTGGCTGTGTGCGCCCGCACAATGAGGATTCCTACCTGGTGCAGTCGCCGCTCTTTTGCGTATGCGACGGCATGGGCGGTCACGCCGCCGGCGAGGTAGCCTCTTCTATCGCTGTCGAGACCATCGCCAAGACAGCTCCTCAGTCTGCCGACGCCGCACGCCTGGCGGCAGCCGTCGAGGCTGCTAACGCCGCCGTAATCGAGGCCGCCTTGAATGGCCTGGGCAAGCCCGGCATGGGCTGCACAGCCACTTGCGCCTATATCGAAAACGACACGCTCGCCATCGCCCACGTGGGCGACTCGCGCGCCTACCTGCTCCACGAGGGCACGCTCATCCGCGTGACCCGCGACCACTCCTATGTGGAAGAACTCGTGGACGCCGGCGAGATCACGGCAGACGAGGCTCGCGTCCACCCCAACCGTTCGGTCATCACCCGTGCGCTGGGCTCGGACCCCGCCATGTATGCCGACCACTTCACTCTGCATATCGAGGAAGGCGACCGTCTGATCCTGTGCTCTGACGGCCTTTCGAGCATGATTCCCGATAGCGATATCGAGAACATCGCCACGCAGTCCTCAACCGCGCAAATCTGCGTCGACAACCTAGTGGACGCGGCGCTTGCCGCCGGCGGCCACGACAACGTGACCGTAGTAGTCGTTGACCTGGTTGACGATGGCGTTATGCGCGAGGCGCAGCGCGTGCGTCGCCGCAACATTACTATCGCCGCCATCCTGGCCCTCGTCTTTGTGCTGGCAGCTGGCATCTGGGCCTACACGGGTGTCACCGGCTCGTACTACCTGGGTACCTACCAGGGCAATGTCGCCGTCTGGCGCGGCCTGCCCGGCAAGCCGCTCGGACTCAAGCTCCACTGGCTCGAAAGCGAAACCAGCATCAAGCTATCCGACCTGCCCGAAGACACGCAAAACCGCCTCAAGGCGGGTATTCCGCAAACAAGTGTCGACGATGCGCAGGACACGATATCCAAGTACCGCCACCAGATCGACGAGGAGCAGACCCGCCAGGTGATCGACGCGCAAACGATTCGCGACAACACCAATCAGGGATCGACCTCCGAATCAGATTCCGAGAAAACCGCCGAACAGTCCGCCGAGGCCGAAGCCTCCGATAAGAATTAGAAAGGGAGTGCCGCTTATGAGTCGCCGCAACACCGAGCTGCTCTTGCTCATCGCCTCGGCGTTCCCCGTCATCCTGCTGTATGCGATGTACGTGCTCACCGCGGGCGCTGCCATCTCCTTTGAGACGCTCGCCGTACCGATCGGCCTCTTTGCCGCCTTTGCCGCGGCCCACATTGCCGTGCGAATCTTGGCGCCCGGTGCCGACCCCGCCATCCTACCCATCGTATTTATACTTTCGGGCATCGGCATCACGTTCGTGACACGCCTCGCCCCCGCTCTCGCCATCTCACAGCTCATCATCCTGTTTGTCTCGGTGGCCCTGATGGTGGGAACGCTCGCGTTGGTTAAGAACCTCGACGTGGTCATGCGCTACAAGTACACCTTTGGCATTATCGGCATCATTCTGCTGATGCTGCCTATCTTTATCGGCACCACGATCTCGGGCTCCAAGCTGTGGATTCGCATCGCGGGCTTTACCATCCAGCCCGGCGAGTTCGCCAAGGTCTTTATCGTGCTGTTCCTGGCCGGGTACCTGGCCGAGAACCGCGAGCTGCTCTCCATCTCCAACCGCAAGATCCTGGGCTTTAAGATCCCTCGCCTGCGACTGCTGCTGCCGCTGTTTGCCGTGTGGGGTGTGTGCCTGCTCGTCGTCGTCTTCGAACGCGATCTGGGTTCGGCCGTGCTGTTCTACACCATCTTCTTGCTGATGCTCTACGTTGCCACGGGGCGCTTTTCGTATGTCGTTATCGGCCTTGCGCTGCTGGCCGTTGGAGCCGTGGGCGCCTACAAGTTCCTGTCTCACGTTCAGGTGCGTTTCCAGGTTTGGCTCGATCCGTTTAAGGATGCCCAGGGCCAGGGCTACCAGATCGTCCAGTCGCTCTTCTCGCTTGCCGATGGCGGTCTGGTCGGTGTTGGCATCGGCAACGGCATGGCCAACAACATCCCTGTCGTCGAGTCCGACTTTATCTTCTCGGCTATCGGCGAGGAGATGGGCCTTTTGGGCGGCGGCGCCGTGCTCATCCTGTTTATGCTCTTTGCCGTTCGCGGCCTGACCACAGCTGCCCGCGCAAAGTCCGACCTCGCCGCCTTTAGTGCCACGGGCCTTACGGCCGCCATCAGCTTCCAGGCCTTCTTGATCGTTGGCGGCGTAACCCGCCTGATCCCGCTGACCGGCGTCACCCTGCCCTTTATGAGCCAGGGCGGCTCCTCTCTGCTGGCGAGCTTTATCATCGTCGCGCTCCTGCTGCGCGCCGGTGACGAGGCGACCGGACGCGAGGCCGAGCTTACCGGCACCGGCACCATGGCCGCCATCACCGATGATCAGGTCGCATCTGCCGCCGCCCCGACGGGCACGCGCTTTGCCACCTCGTCTTCCTACGGCAGCGGCAGCCATTCCGTCGGCTCGCGCATGCGCCGTCGCCTGCTCGACACGCCTGAATCCGGTGTACTCGGCCGCGTGGCGCTCGCCAACCGTCTAACCCGTGCGGTGTTCGCCTTTACGGCGCTGTTCGCCATCCTTATCGGCAACCTCACCTATGTCCAGGTCATCAAGGCCAAGGACTATCAGGACATGCCGACCAACAACCACACCATCGCCCGCTCCAAGTACATCCAGCGCGGTTCCATCATCACGTCCGACGGCGTGACGCTGGCCGAGTCGCTGCAGCAGGAGGACGGCACCTACGTACGCTCCTACCCCAACGGTAACCTGGCAGCGCACGTGGTTGGCTACGTGAGCCAGCAGTATGGCACCACCGCCATCGAGAGCGTCATGAACGACACGCTCACCGGCTCCAAGGATTACTCCAGCTGGAACAACGCCATCGCGTCGCTCGCGGGACAGACACAGCCGGGCAATACTGCCAAGCTCACCATCGACTCGCGCATCCAGACGGCCGCCGAGCAGGCGCTCAAGGGCTTTAAGGGCGCTGTGGTGGTCATGGATCCGCGCACCGGTGCGGTCCTTGCGTGCGCAAGCTCGCCCACCTACGACAACACCAACATCGATGCGCTGCTCCAGTCGGGCGGCGGCGAGGACGGCTCCATGTACGACCGTGCCATGGACGCGCTGTACACCCCGGGCTCGACCTTTAAGGTCGTCACGCTCTCCGCGGCGCTCGAAACCGGCACCGCCAGCCTTACCAGCACGTACCAGGCGCCCGGCTCCATGGACATCGGCAACGCGCCGGTCACCAACTCTGCCAACGAGAGCTACGGCACCATCAGCCTGCAGCAGGCCTTCGCCGTGTCGTCCAACGTCGTCTTTGGCCAGGTGGCAAACGAGGTCGGTGCCAGCTCGCTCGTCCAGTTTGCCAACGCCTTTGGCTATGGGCAAAAGCTGGGTCAGGACCTTACCGCCGCGGCTTCCATCATGGCCGACCCGTCGCTTATGACCGAGTGGGAGACCGCTTGGGCAGGTGCCGGCCAGCCCGTCGGTATGGACCACACGCCTGGCCCGCAGACCACCGTCATGCAGAATTGCGTGATTGCTGCCGCTATCGCCAACAGCGGCGTGGTCATGGACCCGTTCTTTGTGTCCCAGATACTCGCCCCGGACGGAACCGTGGTTAAGACCACGCAGTCCCGCTCGCTGGGCCAGGCTGTCAGCTCTGCCACGGCCGATCAGGTCAAGCAGGCCATGCTCGCCGTCGTCCAGTCCGGTACCGGCACCGATGCCCAGATTCCGGGCGTCAAGGTTGCCGGCAAGACCGGTTCGGCCGAGACCGGCGGCACCAACGTCAACTCTATGTTTGTTGGCTTTGCACCTTACGATTCACCCACGGTTGCCATCTCGGTGGCCCTGGAGGATTACGACAAACACGACGTCGAGGCAGCCAAGATTGCCGGCATCGTCCTGACCGCAGCGCTCGCCGCACAGGGAGCGTGATGCCCGTGATCAAAGCGGATACTTGGGGCACGCCGCGGCCGATGAGCTAGCGGCAACGCGCCACACGGCCCCAGCGGCCACACATTTGGTACTACACACATCGTTGAGCGAATAGTTATGTTAGGAGCAGGAATGGAACAGAGGGTCCTCGGGGGAAGATACCTCCTCAAGGATAAGGTGGGAACGGGCGGTATGGCGACCGTCTTCCGTGCACAGGATCAGGTCCTCGACCGCACGGTTGCCGTCAAGATCATGCTGCCGCAGTATGCCGGCGACGCCACCTTCGCCGCCCGCTTTAAGCAGGAGGCCCAGGCAGCGGCCGGCCTGTCCTCCCCCTATATCGTGGGCGTCTACGACTGGGGCAAGGACGGCGACACCTATTACATCGTCATGGAGTACCTGCGCGGTACCGACCTTAAGAGCGGCATCAAGAGCCACGGCGCCCTCGATCCCAAGAAGGTCGCGCAGATCGGCTCGCAGATCAGCTCCGCGCTTTCAGTCGCACACAAGCACGAGATCATCCACCGCGACATTAAGCCGCAAAACATCATGGTGCTGCCCGACGGCAACATCAAGGTAATGGATTTTGGCATCGCACGCGCCAAGAACAGCCACCTCACGCAGGATAACAACGTGCTGGGCACCGCCCACTATGTAAGCCCCGAGCAGACCCGCGGCCAGGACCTCGGCCCCACCTCGGATATCTACTCGCTGGGTGTCGTCATGTACGAGTGTGCCACCGGCCGCGTACCCTTTGACGGCGACGACGCCATCTCGGTCGCGCTCAAGCAGGTCAATGAGCTCCCCATCCCTCCGAGCCAGATCAACTCCGGCGTCGATGCCGACCTGGAGCGCATCATCCTCAAGTGCATGGAGAAGGACCCGGCAAACCGCTTCCAGACGGCCGACGAGCTGCGCCAGGTGCTCAACAGCTACCTGTCCGGCCGTGCCGTCAATGTCTCGGAGCCCACGCGCATCATCGGTGCCGCCGGCGACCTGGGTGCCACCAAGACCCGCGAGCTTTCCGACTCAACGCGCGCTATGGTTCGTCCCGTCTCGGGCGTGAGCGGTCAGAATACCGCCCGTAGCGCTGTCTCGGGCTCCACGGGTTCCTACGAGGTCGAGAAGCCTAAGTCCAACAAGAACAAGATCATCGCCGCCGTGATTGCCGCCGTCGCCGTAATTGGCGTGGTGGTGGCCTTTGCCACGGGCATGTTCAGTGGCGAACAGGTCACGGTGCCCGACGTGCTGGGCAAGGACCAGGAGACCGCTATTGAGCTGATCAAGGAAGCCGGCCTTGAGGTTGGCACCGTCGACCAGAGCTACAACGACGATGTCGACGAGGGAAAGGTCGCCGAGCAGACCCCCAACGGCAACACCAAGAAGGCCAAGGGCTCGAGGGTGAACCTGGTAATCTCCAAGGGCCCCAAGCCCTCCGAGAAGGTTGAGGTTCCGCAGCTCGTCGGCCTGACCAAGGACCAGGCCGAGGCCGCACTGGCAAGCGTGGGCCTGAAGGGCAACGCCTCCGAGCAGGCCAACGAGGCCGATGAGGGCCAGGTCTTTGAGCAGGGCACCGAAGCCGGTAAGGAAGTCGCGAAGGGCACGACCATCTCGTACAAGGTCTCGAGCGGCCCGGATACCACGTCCGTCCCCGATCTGACCGACATGACCGAGGCCCAGGCGCGCAACGCCCTCGATATGGCAGGCTTTGGCGTCGACGTGAGCTACCAGGAGAACGACTCGGTTACCGAGGGCACCGTGATCAGCTGGAACCCCAGCGGCAAGCAGAAGCCCGGCGCCACGATTACCGTCGTCATTGCCAAGAAGTCCGGCAAGGCCACCGTCCCGGGCAACCTGTACGGCAAGAGCATCTCCGCCGCCGTTACCGCGCTCAACAACGCCGGTTTCTATAACATTGGCTTCTGTGACCAGAACGGCAATCCCGTAAGCGGTAACGAGGATGCCACCGTTACGGGCGTCTCCCCCACTGGCAAGCAGTCCACCGACAGCACGATTACGCTGACGGTCGCACTTTCTGGTTCGGGCTCGGGCTCGGGCACGAGCACGGGCGACGATTCCGGTACGACCAACTAGTCGCCACCCCACCGCTTATCGCGGCTTTCGCCGCAAACATATTCGCTCACAGGCGCCCGCTTGCTCCCCCAGCAAGCGGGCGCTTCGTTTTTGACATGACATGAACCAGAAGAGCCCGGCACCATAGCGGCTGTCTCTTATACACATCTCCGAGCCCACGAGACTACGCTGCATCT
>URGY01000076.1 GCA_900547505.1 uncultured Collinsella sp. | reverse complement strand
GTTCTCTCCCGGCACGACCTCGGTACCCTGCGGTACGGGCAGCGCCAACGTCATGGTGACGTTGTCGGAAGCCTCTTTCCATTGGGAGCCCACGTATTTCCAGTACACCTCGCCTATGTCGGAATACGCCTGCGCCCCGTTGACCACCGTATAATCGAGCTCGATGATGCGACGGTCGTCGGAGGCGTTGAAGAACACGTACACGCTGTTCTTCGGCGCGTCGAACGAGTAGGAATCTTTCCCAGGCCCGCCCGATTCGCGCCAGCCGAGCACGAACGCCTCGCTCGGCAACGTCGTCCAGTCGCCCACCACCGTGCCATCGGCATCGACGTTCGCCATACGCACGCCGTTGATCTTGAGGGAAGCGTTCTGCGGAAGCCCGTCGAAGGCCCACCACACCGCGGAGAAATCGCCGTCGAAATCGAACGTGCGCTGCTCGGTCACTTGCAACGCGCCGTCGGTTTCCACCTGGGCCTGGATATCCACCTTCGGCATAGTGTACGACTTCGCGTGAGCCTGCCCGGGAGCCAGCGCCACAAGCGCGCATGCGAGCGCCAGGAGCGCCGCGCAAAACAGCACGGCGTTTCGTCGGGAAAAAGCGAAGGATTCGCGGAGTTGCGAACCGCTCATGTTTTGCATGATCATGCTCCTTGCAACTTGGAGGTGGTCACGGTATCATAGCAAACCGC
Organism: uncultured Collinsella sp.; assembly: GCA_900547505.1. GTDB lineage: Bacteria > Actinomycetota > Coriobacteriia > Coriobacteriales > Coriobacteriaceae > Collinsella. The sequence continues at coordinate 7,340 of URGY01000076.1, read as the reverse complement.
ACCTATTATACCGCGGAGAGCTGACCGAGAGGCCGAAGGTGCTCGCCTGCTAAGCGAGTATGCCCCAAAAGGGCATCTGGGGTTCGAATCCCCAGCTCTCCGCCAGTATGAATTTGAAGAAGGGTCCCATTTGGGGCCCTTTTTTTTACGGAGAAAGGGCGCTGGGGATTCGAACCCTCAAAAATGAGGCGCCCCGTTGGACGCCTCATTTGGTTCGATGTGACATCGCTCCGGCCCTACATCTCGGGCGCCTTGGCGACGGTCTCGCTTTCTGCCGTGAGTGGGCGGTTGTCGATGCGGCGGCCCAGGCGGTCGAGCTTCACAAGGAGCCACTCAATGGGATTCGGCCCTGCACCTTCCTCGTCGGCAACTAGGTCCATGACGGCGATCTTGGTGCCGTCCTGCTTGAGCGTAACGCTGCCCACCTTGTCGCCCACATGCACCGTGCCCGAAAGATCGTCGTAGCTAACCTTTTCGGTCACCTCGCCGGCAAGGGAAAACACGGTCGCTTGCGCCGTAGGATCGGCGAGTGTGGCGTCGATCGTCTTATCCGTCCAGTCGGTTTGGCCAATGCGCGCCATAAGCGGGTTGCCGTTGGCGGTCTTTTCCTGCGTGTTGGCGATCGCGACCGTCACCTTGTGACCGTAGTACCAATTGGCAAGGGTTGCGGTATCGGTAAAGCGCTGGTCGGTGGTGGTGGAGTTCAAAACGACGGTGTAGATCTCGTCGCCATCGCGGTTGTAGGCACTCGTAAAGCAATAGCCCGCGTCGTCGGTGGTGCCGGTCTTGCCGCCGATGTTGCCATCTTGGCCCAGCAAATAGTTATGCGTGTCCATGGAATGCGAATGGTCGGTGCCGTCGGCGCCCGTGACCTCGATCCAGGAATCTTCGCTCGCTACGACCTCGCGGATCGTGTCGTTTTTCATGGCCTCCTGCATCATCAGCGCCACGTCATGTGCGGTTGAGTGCATATCGCCAGCCCACTCATCAAAGTCCAGACCATGCGGGTTTTCAAAAAGCGTACCGGTACAGCCGAGCTTCTTAGCGCGCTCGTTCATGGCCTTCACAAAGGTGGCCTCGGCGTCTTTGGTCTTAGGGTCGATCTTCTTGCCCACATATTCGGCGAGCACGATGGCGGCGTCGTTGCCCGAGGGAATCATCAGGCCGCGCAGCGCCTGCTCCACGGTAAGCTTGTCGCCTTCGAGCAAGCCGGCGGTCGAATTGCCCACGGTGGCTGCGGCGTTGCTCACCGCGACCTTCTCGTCCATCTTGCAATTCTCGACGGTTAGGATTGCGGTCATGACCTTGGTGATCGAGGCAATTTTGACCTGCTCATCGGCGTCGCGGGCATAGTAGACGGTGCCGTCTTTGCCCATGACGAGGGCATTGGTCGCATCGATATCGGGCAGGTTTTCGGCCGTGATGCCGCGCGCATCGGCGGTTTTGCCGCAAACATTGTCGGTCGTGAGCACTTGGGCGCCGGCGACGGTGGGCGCGCCAGCGGCAAGGGCGATAGCGCAGACAAAGCTGGCGGCAAGCTGGGCTGAGCGCTTTGCAAAAGAGGTGAGGGACTTCACGGATTTCGCTTTCGACGGGATGGTCTCTTCTGGAACTAGAGTATATCGTTTGCCGGCGTCGGCAATCATCGCGTGCGTGCGTGGCCCACATCCGCGCCCGAACGGGCACAAGGGTGCTTAAGGCCGACTTAATCACCCGCGCTTGTTGTGTGTGGCGTGCGTCGCCTCGGGCATAATGGAGCGCGAGAGGAGCACGCATGAACGAGCGCATACTGGTAGTTGATGACGAGAAGGCCATTGCCGACTTGGTTGGTATCTACCTTACAAAAGAGGGCTTTGATGTCCAGATTGCCTATAGCGGGGCCGATGCTGCCAAGGCAATCTTGGAGCAGGAGTTCGATCTGGCGCTGCTGGATGTCATGCTGCCCGATATCGATGGGTTTGAGCTGCTGCGTACGATCCGTTCCAGCCATACCTATCCCGTGATCATGCTGACGGCGCGCGATGCCCAGCAAGACAAGATCGAGGGCCTTTCGCTTGGCGCGGACGATTACGTGGTTAAGCCGTTCCGTCCGCTGGAGCTCATCGCGCGCGTGCACGCTCAGCTTCGCCGCTACACCAGCTACGGTAGCCGTGCACAGGCGGCCGAGTCGCCGACCATTCAGCTCGACGGCTTGGAGATCAACCGCGATGCTCGTTCCGTAACGGTGGACGGTTCACCGGTACGCCTCACACCCACCGAGTATTCAATCTTGCTGTATCTGGTCGAGCATCGCGGCAGCGTGGTGGCCGTGGAGGACCTGTTCCGCGCGGTATGGAACGAGGACTTTATGCCCGGCTCCAACAATACGGTGATGGTGCACATTCGCCATTTGCGCGAAAAAATCGGCGACGACGCACAAAAGCCACGCTTTATCAAAAACGTCTGGGGCGTCGGCTACATCATCGAATAACGCTTTTCGCTTGTGAGGATCTTGATATGACAAAAGACGATAGGCAAGCGTTCGAGGTGCCCGATCGGCTCTTTGAATACGTGAGGTCGGTCGTCGACAACCGCGCGCTTGCAACGGTGCTGCTCTTTTTGCTGAGCCTGCTGCTGATTGGCATCGACAACATCGTCGGAATCTTGGCGGCGCTGCTTGTCGGCTTTTTGCTGATCGATCGATTTGAGATCGTGTGCCGCTGCGTGGTGATTGGCGGCGCCGCGTGGGCCATGACGTTGGCGATTGGCGCCATGGCGCTCGGCGGCATCGAAGGGCCGGTGCTGTTTGATGCCGGCTTTGTATTCAACATGCTTGGCTTTGTGCTGGCGCTTGCCGTGTGCGTGCTGTTCTTGTGCGGCCGCGCCCTGTACTACCAGGGCTACGAGCAGGGCGAGCAACATGCCGATTGTGTGCTGGCTGTTCGTATTCAAGATCGCCTGATCGATCACCCCGACACCTGGGACAACATCGACGGCGACTTCTTGGAGGTCGAGGGCGCCCTTAACCGCGTGCGTGACCGTGAGCGCAAGGTGCAGCAAGCTCTGCGTGACGAGTCGCATCGCAAGGACGATCTGGTCACGTACTTGGCACATGACCTACGCACCCCGCTTGCCAGTGTGGTGGGCTATCTTTCGCTGCTGCAAGAGGCTCCTGAGCTGCCGGTTGAGCAACGTGCGCACTTTACGGGCGTGGCTCTCGACAAGGCGCACCGGCTCGATGCACTCATCGAAGAGTTCTTCGATATCACACGCTTTGACTTCCACGATATCGTGCTCACGCGCGGCTATGTTGATCTGGGGTTGCTGCTGGCTCAGGTGGCTGACGAGTTCTATCCCATCCTCAACGAGCAGCATAAGGAAGTCCAAGTTGATATTCGCGAGGACCTGACGGTGCTCGTGGATGGCGACAAGATGGCCCGCGTGTTCAACAACATCATGAAAAACGCCGTCGCCTATAGCTATGAGGGCTCGACCATCACGATCGAGGCCAGACGCCGGGACGATGGTGGCGTGCGCGTGCGCTTTATCAATCAGGGCGATCCCATCCCTGAGGCAAAGCTCAAGGTGATCTTTGAGAAGTTCTATCGCCTGGATGCGGCGCGTGCGACCAATCGCGGTGGTGCCGGTCTGGGCCTTGCTATTGCCAAGGAGATCATCGCGGCACACGGCGGTACCGTTGCATGTGAATCGACGCCCGAACACACGATATTCACCATCGAGCTGCCCGCCGCATAGCCAGCGCTCCCTTACAAACACTTGACAATGCGCTCACGTACATATGAGCCGCGATTTCTACTATCGATACTGCTGAATTGATATCGATGTGGAGGTATGCGGTATGACGGCTGCTGCGGCTGTGGAGCCCACGGAGCGTGAAGAACTCATGAAAGCGCAGGCCGAGGCCGCGCGCGAGCGCGAGGTTGGGGATGCGACTCGCCCCACGGCAGAGGATCTTGCCGCCTCTCCGACGCGCATCGATGTCGAGGGCCTCGACCTGTTCTATGGCGACCATCATGCGCTCAAGGACGTGAATATCAAGATCCGCGACAAGCAGATCACCTCGTTCATCGGGCCTTCGGGCTGCGGAAAGTCAACGTTGCTGCGCTGCTTTAACCGCATGAACGACGGCATCAAGGATTGCCGCATCGAGGGCAAGATTGCGCTCGATGGTCAAGATATCCTGGGCGACTGCGACATCTGCCGTTTGCGCCAGCGCGTGGGCATGGTGTTCCAGCGCCCCAACCCGTTTCCCATGAGCATCTATGACAACGTCGCCTACGGTCCGCGCGGTATGGGTGTGCGCGATCGCGCCGTGCTCGATGAGCTGGTCGAGGACTCCCTGCGTCGCGCTGCCCTGTGGGACGAGGTCAAGGACAAGCTCAAGGAGTCGGGCCTGGGTCTTTCGGGTGGACAGCAGCAGCGCCTGTGCATCGCCCGCGCACTTGCCGTGCAGCCCGACATTCTGCTGATGGACGAGCCGACCTCGGCGCTCGACCCCGTGTCGACGCTCGTGGTGGAGCAGCTGGCCTGCGAGCTCAAAGAGACCTGTACGCTCGTGGTCGTTACGCACAATATGCAGCAGGCGGCGCGTATCTCCGACTCGGTCGCGTTTTTCTTGCTGGGTGAGTTGGTGGAGCACGCGCCCACCGCGCAGCTCTTTAAAAATCCGACCGATCCGCGCACGGCGGATTATTTGACGGGACGTTTTGGCTGATACCATCTAGTAAAGGTACCTTTAGGGTTAAGATGCGGTCATGCCGGCCGCAAAGGGGTTCAACATGATCTATTACGTCGAGGACGATGACAACATCAGGGATTTGACGGTCTATGCGCTGCGCAAGCAGGGAATCGAGGCCGAGGGCTTTTCGTGCGACGGCGAGTTTAAGGCCGCCGTGGCGCGACGGGTACCCGATGCTGTCCTGCTCGACATCATGCTGCCCGATACCGATGGTTTGGCGATTATGCGTCGCCTGCGCGCCGACCGCCTGACGGCGACGGTGCCCATCATGATGCTTACTGCCAAGGACACCGAGCTCGACAAGGTGATGGCGCTCGATGGCGGTGCCGACGATTACCTGACTAAACCCTTCTCGCTCATGGAGCTCGCCAGCCGCTGCCGCGCACTGCTGCGTCGCGGCGGCATGGTCAAGCAGGCGAGCGATGTGCTCAGCGTGGGCGACATCGTGCTTTCGCCCAGTCATCGCGAGGTGACCGTTGCCGGCGAGCCGCTTAAGCTCACCCTGCGCGAGTTCGACCTACTCGAGTATCTCATGCGCAAGCCCGGCGTGGTCTTTACCCGCGAGTCGTTGCTGCAGAGCGTGTGGGGTTGGGACTTCGACGGCGGTTCGCGCACCGTTGACGTGCACGTGCAGACGCTTCGCCAAAAACTGGGCGAGCATGCCGGCGCCATCGAGACCGTGCGCGGCGTGGGCTACCGCTTGGCCGAGCCTTCTGCCGGTGATGGTGCCGAAGGCGACGACACTGTGGCCACCGCATCGGAGGAGTAACCCGTGGTCTTCGCCCCCCAGGGAAAATATACGCTGTCGCACCGCGTTTTTGTGACGATCTTTGTCTGCGCCATGGCGGTTATCGTGGCGTTTACGGTGCTGGGTGCGTTCTTTGTGCAAAACACTTTGGCGGATGCCACGAGTGCCAATCTGGCGCAGGAAACCGAGCTCATTGCTGCCGCCCTCGACGAACAGCAGGAGCCCATCCCGTTCTTGCGTAGCCTCGATCGCGAGGACTTGCGCATCACGCTGATTAACAAGGATGGATCGGTTGCCTACGACAACGAGGCGTCGCCTTCCACACTGCCCAACCATGGCGATCGCCCCGAGGTCATCGAGGCCTTTGAGAGTGGTTTGGGTTCCGCGGAGCGCGCAAGCTCTACGCTCGACGAGATTATGCTGTATCGCGCTGTCGCCCTTGATAACGGCCAGGTTGTCCGCTTGGCGCAGGCCCAGCCTGGCGTTGCGGCGATTTTGCTGTCGATGGTGGCGCCGATGCTGCTTATCGCAGCAGCGGGTGCGGTACTCTCGTTTTTTATGGCGCGCCGCGAGTCCCGTGCCATCATCGCGCCGTTGCAAGAGGTGGATTTGGACCACCCACGCCGTAGCTATGAGCACGCCTATGCCGAGATGGTACCCATGCTTGAGCGTATCGAGTCGCAGCGCCAGGAGCTCAAGCGCCAAATGGCGGTGCTAGCGGACAACGACCGTATGCGCCGCGAGTTCACGGCGAATATCACCCATGAGCTCAAGACGCCGCTTACGGCGATTTCGGGCTATGCCGAGCTCATCGCAAACGGCATGGTCGAGGGCGAGGACGACCTGCGCAACTTTGGCGGTCGCATCTATCGTGAGGCGGGCCGTTTGGCGGCGCTCGTCAACGACATCCTTACGCTGTCTAACTTGGACGAGGCCGAGCGTGCAACTGAGGGCGAGGCGGTGCCCATTGGGTCCACGGAGCCTATTGAGCTCTCGCGTGCTATCTACGCGGTTGAGCAGCGTCTTGAACAGGTCGCCCGTCAGGCGAATGTGACGATAAGTCATGAGACCAAGCCTGTGGTCATCGAAGGCGTGTCGCGCTTAATCGACGAGCTCATCTATAATCTGGCAAGCAACGCCATCCGCTACAATCGACCCGGCGGTACGGTTACGCTGCAGTGCGGCACCAACGACGAAGGCCATCCGTTCCTTGCGGTCGCCGACACGGGAATCGGTATCGCGCCTGAAGAACAGGGCAAGGTATTTGAGCGGTTCTATCGCGTGGACAAGAGTAGGTCCAAGGCACGCGGCGGAACCGGTCTGGGGCTTGCCATTGTCAAGCATGCGGCCCTGTATCATCACGCCACGCTCGATTTGTCGAGCGAGTTGGGCGTGGGAACCACCATTACGGTGACGTTTCCCATACAGCAGGACGAGCCATTCGCATAGCGATACAGCATAGATATTGATGTAGACGCCGCATTTGACTTTCGGGTGCGGCGTTGTTGTGCAATTTTACGATTGCTTCCGACATTTTTACAGGAGAGCCTGTTTCTTATGTATAGAGTTTGGTCTCGGTAAAAAGATGCGATAACATACGGACAGTTTTGTCAATCCGAACTGGGGAAATGAAAGGCAAGCTGCATGACCCTTCTCGAACTGTTCCAGCTGCTGAAGAAGCACCTTAAGCTGGTCATCACCCTTCCGGTGGTCTGCGCGATCGCCATGGGCATCGTGTCCTTTGTTGCGATGGACAACACCTACACCGCGACGACGAGCATGTACATTCTCGCCAAGACCGACGACTGTCTCTTATACACATCTCCGAGCCCACGAGACTACGCTGCATCTCGT
>URGY01000075.1 GCA_900547505.1 uncultured Collinsella sp. | reverse complement strand
GAGATGCAGCGTAGTCTCGTGGGCTCGGAGATGTGTATAAGAGACAGGTACAAACGCGGCGTGGGCTACAAACTTCTTACCCGCCCGCTCACCGATGAAGAGATCATCCGGCTCCACGGTATGGTCATGCGCAACCGCTCCACGCCTATCGCTATCCGCAAGAGCATGGCGCAGCACTTAGTTGCCATGGCGAGCGCCGACGTTCGCGGCTACCTCGATACACCCGAACCCGCTCCAAGCGCAGGCAGCAAGGCTACCAAGGCAACACGCACGCCCATCAAGCGCATCGCCACGTGCGAGCTTGTCGAGCAGGCCATCGACCACGGAACCACGGTGAGTTTTGATATTTCGAGCGTCACGACACGCGGCGAAACCGAAGCAGCACGGATGACACTCCGTCCCTTTGCCATCAGGCAGCGCGATGGCATCTCGTATCTGCTGGGAACGGTCTACGACGCCCGAGGCACCGACGATACGCTGCGCACCGTCGAGATCGCCCGTATGAGAAACGTCAGCACGCGCCTGCTCGACGGCAAGAAGCTCTTCGCCGCCCTGGACGAGGACGACGCCTCCTCCGCCGCATAAGACCCTCCGCCGCCCATTCGACTACCCGTACCGCCCATCCGATTCTGTATTAAAAAACCCGCCAGGCTGTTGTAAAAATGGACATCAGCGCTACTATAGTTCCACTTGCACTTTGTCCCAGTGCAGTGTTTCCAGACATTTTTATACTGGGGGTAATGATATGAAGGACATCACCATCAGCCGCAGGAGCCTTCTGGTCTCCGCCGGCCTGCTCGCGCTCGCCCCGCTCGCCGGATGCGGCGGCAACTCTGGTTCCGGCTCTGCTGCCGCCGGTTCCGACTACACCATCGGCGTTCTGCAGCTCACCGAGCACTCCGCACTCGATGCCGCCAACGACGGCTTTGTCAAGGCCATCAAGGAGAGCGGCCTTAAGGTCAAGATCGACCAGAAGAACGCCCAGAACGACCAGTCCACGTGTAAGTCCATCGCCGACAAGTTCGTGGGCGATGGCGTCGACCTGATCTACGCCATCGCCACGCCCGCCGCACAGGCTGCTGCCGGTGCCACGGCGGATATCCCCATCGTGGGCTGCGCCATCACCGACTACGCCGCCTCCGGCCTGGTACAGGACAACGACAAGCCGGGCACCAACGTCACGGGCGCTTCCGACCTCACCCCGGTCGCCGAGCAGCTCGAGATGATGCAGAAGGTCCTGCCCGACGTAAAGAAGGTCGGCCTGCTCTACTGCACCGCCGAGTCCAACTCCGACGTCCAGATCAAGGCCGCCAAGAAAGAGCTCGACAAGCTGGGCCTCGAGTACACTGACTTCACCGTCTCGAGCTCCAACGAGATTCAGTCCGTCGTCGAGTCTGCCGTGGGCAAGGTCGACGCGCTCTACTCCCCCACCGACAACACCATCGCCGCGGGCGCCTCGCAGGTCGGTCAGATCTGCAAGGAGAACAAGCTTCCCTTCGTGACCGGCGAGGAGGGCATGTGCAAGGCCGGCGGCCTGTTCACCCTCTCCATCAACTACGAGGATCTGGGCTACGCCGCAGGCGAGATGGCCGTCAAGATCCTGAAGGGCGAAGCCAAGCCCGAGGACATGGCGATCAAGCACCTCTCAAGCAAAGACCTGGTCGTCGTCAAGAACGACGAGATGGCCGAGGCTCTGGGCATCGATCTTTCCGCTCTGGACGAGTAGCGCCATGCGCGGTAGCGCGTCTAGAGCACGCACTCGCGCCGTTGACGTGTTATTCAATATCTGAGCCACAGGGGCGAACGCCAAAGACCGGCGTTCGCCCTGCTTGTTTCGGATGAGTCAAAACATCCGGCCGCAGCTCTTTTATGCATTGTTACCGCTATCATGGTGACTCACGTGTCCACCCTATCCTAGGAGGTATGAAGCATGCTCATTGCATTGCAGGGCGCCGTTTCGCAGGGCGTCCTCTGGGGCATTATGGTGCTTGGCGTGTTTATCACGTTCCGCCTGCTCGACATTCCCGATATGACCTGCGACGGCAGCTTTGCCCTCGGCGGCTGCGTCTGCGCCGTGCTCATCGTCAATAACAACGTCGACCCGCTGCTCGCCGTGCTGGCCGGCATGTGCGCCGGCGCCATCGCGGGCGCCGTCACGGGCATTCTGACCACCGTCTTTGAGATTCCCGCGATCCTCGCCGGAATCCTCACCCAGATCAGTCTGTGGTCCATCAACCTGCGCATCATGGGCAAATCCAATACGCCCATTCTTGCCAAGGGCACCGTGTTCTCGGCCGTCAGCAACATGACGGGCCTGCCGCAGTCCACCGTCGCCATCATCCTGGGTATTTTGCTCGCCGTGGCTATCGTTGCCATCCTGTATTGGTTCTTTGGCACCGAGATCGGCTCGGCACTGCGCGCCACCGGCAACAACGAGTACATGATCCGCGCCCTGGGCGTCAACACCAACTCCACCAAGATGATCGCCCTCGTGCTCTCCAACGCCCTCATCGGCCTTTCGGGCGCACTCATCTGCCAGAGCCAGAAGTATGCCGACATTGGCATGGGCACCGGCGCCATCGTTATCGGTCTTGCCGCCATTGTTATCGGCGAGGTGCTCGGCCGCCTGTTGCCCGGCGGTCTCACGCAGTTTAGCGTCCGTCTTGCCTCCGCCGTCTTTGGCTCCGTGGTGTACTTCCTTATCCGCGCCATCGTGCTGCAGTTGGGCATGGACGCCAACGACATGAAGCTGCTCTCCGCCGTGATCGTCGCCGTGGCCCTGTGCGTGCCCGTGGTTTGGGAGCGTTATAAGCTCCGCAGCTCCTACACGAAGGGAGATGAGGCAGATGCTTAAGCTCTCGCACGTCAAAAAGACCTTTAACAAGGGCACCGTCACCGAGAAGCGCGCTCTTACCGGTGTCGACCTCACCCTTAACGACGGCGACTTTGTAACCGTAATCGGCGGCAACGGCGCCGGCAAGTCCACGCTGCTCAACATGATCGCCGGCGTGTATCCGCTCGATTCGGGCGTTATCGAGCTCGACGGCACCGATATCTCGCGCCTGAGCGAGTCGCAGCGTGCCAAGTACCTGGGCCGCGTGTTCCAGGACCCCATGCGCGGCACCGCAGCCGACATGCAGATCGCCGAGAACCTGGCCCTCGCCAAGCGCCGTGGCCAGCGTCGCGGTCTTTCGTGGGGCGTCACCAAGGCCGAGAAGGACGAGTACGTTGAGCTGCTCAAGCGCCTGGACCTCGGTCTGGACACGCGCCTCAACGCCAAGGTCGGCCTGCTTTCGGGCGGTCAGCGCCAGGCACTCACCCTGCTCATGGCCACGCTCACCAAGCCGCGCCTGCTGCTGCTCGACGAGCACACCGCGGCGCTCGACCCCAAGACGGCCTCTAAGGTGCTCAATCTGACCGAAGAGATCGTCGACGAGCACCACCTGACCACGCTCATGGTCACGCATAACATGAATGACGCCATCCGTCTGGGCAATCGCTTGATCATGATGCACGAGGGCCACGTAATCTACGACGTGGCGGGCGATGAGAAGAAGTCGCTCACCGTCGCCGACCTGCTGCAGAAGTTCGAGGAGGTCTCGGGCGGCGAGCTCGCCAACGACCGCATGCTGCTGAGCTAAACCTACCAAAAAGGGACAGGTTTATTTTGGCAGGTTTTACCTGCGCAAACGTCAAAACCGCCGCAAAGGGACAGACGCCCTTGCGGCGGTTTTCGCATATTATGTCGATAATCCGATATTCAACCAAACATTCTGGCTAAGGACTAAGGAAACTGCCATGAAAAGACTCCCCCGCCTTGCGTTAGCCGCCGCGTTGTTTGCCGGCTCGCTCGCAGGCATCCCAAGCCTCGCTTTCGCGGGGAACCTGCCCGCCGCTATTGACGGCTCCGTGGCCGTCATGCACACCAACGACATCCACGGCAGCTACAAGTACAGCTACAACGAAAGCAAGGGCACCGGCACCGTCGGCTTCGACGGACTGGCAGTTCTCTATAGCGCCCAGGACAACGCCCCCGATCTTTTGCTCGATGCGGGCGACACCTTCCACGGACAGTCCTTCGCCACCATGAGCGAGGGTAAGAGCATCGCCGAGCTCATGGACACCTTCTACGCCGACGGCTACGACGCGACCACGCCAGGCAACCACGACTGGAGCTACGGCGCGGACAAACTCCGCACCATGACCGGCTACAGCACCACCGGCACGCCCTTCGCCATGCTCTGCGCGAACGCGAAGTCTACGAGCGGCGTATGGAGCTCGAGCATCACGAAGACGCTCAACCGTACTTGGAAGGACGGCGAGGACAGTTCCACGTTTAACTACAAGATTAAGGTCGGCGTCATCGGAGCCATGGATGAGTCGCTAGGTTCCTTGCTGCGCGCGGACCTGGTCGCGGGCACCAGCTTCTCGAGTGCCGCGAACGCCATCAATACCGAGGCAGAGCAGCTGCGCAAGGAGGGCTGCGATGTTGTTGTGTGTATCGCGCACACGCTCGACGCCAAGACCTTTGCCACACGGCTCCGTGGCGTCGATGCCCTTATCGCAGGCCACGAGCACATCAACCTTAACGAGAAGGTGACGGGAGCCGACGGCAAGACGATTCACGTTGTCGAGGCAGGCAGCGCCTTTGCCGAGGTGGGGCTGCTTTCCATTCCGTACAAGTACGACACGAATGGCACCGAGACGACCGACGATGACACGGTCACGGTCCCCGCAGACGACAGCGACGAGAAGCTCTACACCGCCAAGAACGTCAACGACCTTTTGGCAGACCCCGACAAGGGCTCCGACTACCAAAGCCGCCTTGAAGCCGTCCGCAACAAGATCAAGCCGCTCGACAAGGACTTTGAAAACGAATCGAACAAGGTGCTCGGCACATCCGCCACCAACTATTTCTACGGCGAGGACGCCGCAGGCACGCATGGTTGGGAAATGGTGCGCACCACCGATTTCCGCCCCAGCAAGGAGGGCGACACCACCAAGGCTCAGACCATCGGCCACGTGATTTGCGGCTCCTATCTTGCCCTGACGGGCGCGGACCTCGCTATCGAAAACGCTGGCGGCATCCGCGGCGGCATCGCGGCGGGCAACGTGACCGCCGGCAACGTCATCGCTATCTCGCCCTACGGCAACACCGTGGAGACCTGGACCATGACCGGCGCGGACTTCCTGGCAGCGCTCGAGCACTCACTGCAGATCAGCGACGAGTGCAATCACAGCTACGAGCTTCAGCAAGCCTACGTGGCAGCCGGCCATACCGAGCAGGAGGCGCAAGACAAGTACAAGTGGCGCGATGACTCTGGCAGCGTTCTCTCCTTTGGCGGCATCAACGTGACGATTGATTGGACGCAGCCCGAAGGCAAGCGCATTGTGAGTGCCACACTCACCAAGGACGGCAGTACGCTCGACCCCGCCAAGACCTATACCGTCGCCACCAACAACTACATCATCACCAACACGACCGACTTTCCCACCTTTGCACACGCCACCAAGTACACCGAGTGGGGCACGTGCGAGGCGGCGCTGAGGGCGCTGATTGGGCAGAACGGCTGGGAGAGCAAGATGGCCGGGCTCGCCGGCACCATCGGCTTCGGTTCCGCAGCCGTGGGCCCCACGCCCACACCGGCCCCGACGCCTAAGCCCTCGCCTAAGACGGACACGACGACCACGAAGGTCATCACCAAGAAGACGACCGGTAAGCTCGCCGCAACGGGAGACCGCACGCTGGCAGTAGTTGGCGCGTGCTTTATCGGCGGCATCATCGTCATCATGCTCGGCATTATCTGGAAGCGTCGACGCTAAGCTACACCGCCGGGCCTTACAGCCCCGCCGCGTAAACCTTATATCGAGCACAGAAGCCCGTCCGAATTTGATCGGACGGGCTTCTTGGTGGGTATCATGGTTGGACGATCATAAGGAGGTTTTCCCTACATGGAATTGTTTGAGCCGATTCTTCATTTCTTTGAGCAACGGTGGGTCCACAACATCATCTGGGCCGTCATCTTGGCGATAGGCACCGCCGTCGCCGCCAAGGTCGTATCCAAGACCCTGAACCATCTGCTTAACCGAGACGATAACCCGCTTCCGGCATCGAGTATCTTCATCAACATCGCGCGCGCCGTCATCTGGATGATTGGCGGCAGCTTTATCCTCGACAACTGTTTTGGCATTAACGCAAACGCGCTCGTCGCCGCTCTTGGCGTCGGCGGCATCGCCATCTCGCTCGGCTTTCAGGATACGTTATCAAACCTTATCGGCGGCATGCAGGTGACCTTTATGGGCATCATCAAACCCGGCGACAATATCGAGGTCGGCGGCGTATCCGGCGTTGTCCAAGACATCACTTGGCGCCATACAACGATTGAGGATGCCTGTGGACAGACCATCATTGTGCCCAATTCCAACATCTCCAAGAACACGCTCGTGCATTTGATGCCCTTTGGGCGCGTGGCCGTGCCCGTTGCCGTAAAGGACACGTCTAAGTGGGCTTCCCTTGACGTGCTGGCAGACGAGCTCACGAGCGCAACCAAAACGGCCGTCTCGCCCATCTCGGGCTTTGACAAGGAGCCCTACGTACTCTTTAGCGAAATCGGCGACTTTGGCATCAAAGGAAAGATCATCTTTATCGTCAGCGACGACAGCACTACTTTCACTGCAGCCGACGCCTGCATCCGCGCCATCGCCCCCATCATCGCCTAAACCACCGCAAAGGGGACAGGCATCTTTGTAGTGGTTTTCATTCGTGGTACCATGGTTCATATCGTTGTTTAAACGACTAAGGGAGTAGACACCATGGAAGAGGCCTATCGTCAAGCACGCAAGCGCGGCGAGCAGGGACGCCGTCGCGCCATTAGCCAAAGCGAGCATCCATACCTTACGGACCTCGATAGCTTGGTTGCTCAGCTCCCCTTAGGTCAGCGAGTGAGCGTCGGCCTGCGGGATATTCCGCTCGAAATGGTCGTCGGCACGGTCACCAAAGGCCGTCAGTCCGCCTTTTCATGCAACTTTATGCCCCTGCTGCCGTTTAACACCGAGTTCGCCCGCAAGTGGTCCAACCTCTACGACATCCAGGTAACCGAGGGCTATCGCGACCCCATCATCGTCACCGAGTTCATGCATCGGTTCTATGTCCAGGAAGGCAACAAACGCGTCAGTGTCCTCAAATTCCTGGACGCTCCAACGGTTTCGGCCAGGGTCACCCGTCTCTACCCCGGCACATGGGATTCCGTCGAAAGCCGCCTGTACGGTGAATTCTGCGCGTTTTGGCGCGTCTGCCCCCTATACGAGATCGAGTTCTCGCGTGAGGGAAGCTACGAGACGCTCGCCAAGATGCTCGGTCAGAACCTTATCGAAAAATGGCCGCAGAAAAAGGTCGACTACCTGCGCCACACCTTCCTGCTCTTTAAGCGTGCCTACCTTCGCGCAGGCGGCAATCACCTGGACATTACGCCCGCCGACGCCATGCTCGTGTACCTCAATGTGTACAACCAGGACCGCCTGCTGGATACGCCGACGGATATCGTCGTAAACCGCCTGTGCAAGATCTGGCGCGAGCTGGTCATTGCCGGCAAAAATGACGAGGACAAGGTCGATCTTGTCGAAGCGCCGAGCGTCGATGAGGAGGAGTCGCCCGCCAAGTCCACCTCCGGCGTGCTCAACTTCTTTATGGGCAAGACTGTCTATTCGGCGGCCAACCCCCTGCGTATCGCCTTTATCCATGAGTTCCCCTGTGCGGCGTCGAGCTGGGACAGTCTGCACGACCAAGGACGTCAGTATCTCGATGAGCACTTTGACGGTATCGTGCGCACCGAGGCGTTCGAAGACTGTCACGATCCGGACGTGTTCTACGCCGCCGTGGAAACGGCTGTCAAACATGGAGACAGCGTCATCTTCTCGACCTCGCACCGCCTGATGGAATACACGCTCAGAGCTGCCGTTGAGTATCCCCAGGTTCGGTTCCTCAACTGCTCTATCGGCCTTCCCCATCAAAGCGTTCGTTCGTACTTTGGCAAGATGTACGAGGCCAAGTTCCTCCTGGGCGCCCTTGCCGCCAGCATGGCGGACAACCATCGCTGTCTCTTATACACATCTGACGCTGCCGACGAATAGCCTT
>URGY01000074.1 GCA_900547505.1 uncultured Collinsella sp. | reverse complement strand
CGAGATGCAGCGTAGTCTCGTGGGCTCGGAGATGTGTATAAGAGACAGCGCCTACCTGGTGCTCGGCATTGCCTACGGCACATGGGCTACGGGACTCTTGCTCGTCTTTTTGGTTCCCGTCTACTACGCGATTGGTGACTTTATCGATCGACGCCATTTGTCAAAGCTCATTGAATGCGTCTATCCAGCAGCCGCCATTGCATGGTTTCTCTATATGTGGCTTTGCCTGGGGCAGCCCCATCCCGCATGGGCCATCCTCATCACGATTCCCGTCATAAAGGCGCTCATGCGCTGGTGCCGCAAGCAATGGAAGCACCGCAAACAGGCCTAAACCGCCCTAACCCGCCAGCACCACTCATCCGGTACCGGCCGCCCCTTCCAAGTTGTGGTGGAATAGGGACTGTTTTGAGGCTCCAAAGCACCAAACAGTCCGTATATCACCGCAACTAACAAACAATTGGGTCAGTTCCGGCACAGAGATAAGCATTGAGCTGACCGCACGCCAAGAAAAGGGCCTATTTACTACGTTTAGCCCGAAGGGGCCAACCATGACCGCCTTTTTCGAAAATCGACAGGCCTTCTACCTGCGGTTTTTTTTTCGTTTTCCCGGCATGGTTGAGAGTATCCAATTAAACGTAGTAGATAGGCCCGTTTTGTGGCATACAACCCATTCAAGCCCAATCTCGAAGGCTAAAGAGCGCCTCTCATCCACGCCTGCGAGCGAAAAGCAAATAGAATGAAAGGCAAATGAAAAGCCCGTTTGACGAGCGGAGGACACATGCGCGACGTAGCCGAAAGCGACTGGAAGCTGTTTAAGAAAATGCTTCCTCAATGGCAAGAACGTTATATGGAAAAGCTCATCGGCCAGTACGTTGAGATACTGAATGGCGGCAGCGAAGCGTCCAGTAGATTTTGGGCACTAGAAAAGCGCCTCAATAGAGACAAGCTGTCCTCAGGCGTAATTGCAAACGACATTCGCCGCAGCGCTATGCACCGCGAGATAGCCAATTTGCTTATCGACAGCGTGATCACCCTTGACGACCTTGACGGTTTTACCGAGGACATTAAGAGCTATGCGCAACACTGGATTGGCCAGTAAGAGCACCGAACGACAAACATCCCCAGCAAAACGGGGCAAACGCCGGGCCACCTAATGGTTGTCCGGCGTTTGCCCAGATAAAACCTGCCAAAATAAACCTGTCCCTTTTTGGCAGGTTACTCGGCGCTCTTGAGGGCGCCGACCATGTCGATCTTGTTGAGCGTTCGGTTGGTGGCGAGGTTGACGATAAACGTAAAGCCAAAGGAAAGCACCACGGCGAGCACGTAGCTTAGCGGCTCGACTTCGACGTCAAAGTACAGCGACGGCATCTGCAAAATGTACGTAAAACTCTCGGCCAGCAAGCCGCCCAGTGGCACGCCCAGCGCGGCGCCAATTGCCGTGAGGATCAACGTCTCCTTGTTGACGTAATGGTGCACCTCGCCACGGCGGAAGCCCAGCACCTTGATGGTCGCCAGCTCGCGTTCGCGCTCGGAGATATTCGTGTTGGACAGCGTAAACACCACCACAAACGACAGGCACGCCGCCATAAAAGTCACGAGCACCACGACCGAATTGATAATCGTAAAGTTCGCCTCATAGTTTTCCCAATGCTCGGCCGTACTCGATATCGTAAGCCAACCGTCACTCTTAAGATTCTTGCTAAACGCAATCTGGTTGGCCGACGAACCCTTAAGCAGCACAAAGACGCCGTTAAGGCGTGCGCTTCGACCGAACGTGCGCTCATAGGTGCCCTGCGTCATGTAAAGCGTGTTGCCCAGATAGTTGAGCGAAATGTCACTGACTTTGACCTTGGCAACATTGAGCGACGAATCCTGGACGTGCGCCGTATCGCCCGGCTGAATCCCCAACACCAGCTGTGAACTTTTGCTCAGATACACGTCTCCGTCACGCAAAGACAGCGGTTCTTTGGACTCATCCTCCAGGCGCACGTAATCGCCCAAGTCACCCGTGCGGTCGTCGGGAATCACGATGAGCTGCACAGTCTCGCTCTTGCCGCCAAACGTAAAGGTGACGTTGTCGGTCATAATCGGCAGGGTCGAGGTCACGGTCACGTTGGAATCATTGGCCGCGCTGCGCTCATCCAATGCCGCGCACGTCTGCGAAAAATCGTCGGGATTGGCGACCGCCAGCAGGTCGTAGCGCGTGATATGCCCGTACTGTTTGGGCGAAAGCGCCACCGACGTGTCACGGATGCCCATGCCGCAGATCACGAGCGCTGTGCAGCCGGCGATACCGAAGATGGTCATAAAGGCGCGCTTTTTGTAGCGGAACAGGTTACGCGCCGCCACCTTGTTTAAGAAGCCCATGCGGCGCCAGATAAAGCCGATGCGCTCGAGCAAGATGCGCGAGCCGGCGCGCGGAGCCTTGGGGCGCATGAGCGAGGCTGGGGTCTCGGCCATCTCGTGGCGGCAGGCGATAATCGTGGCGCCCACCACGCCCACGGCAAACAGCGCCACCGACACAATCGACGACACAATGTCGTACGAAAGCAGCATCTGGGGCAGCGAATACATGTCGTCGAACACCGTAAACAAGAACAGCGGCAGGCCCACAAATCCGATGATATTGCCGAGCACGCCGCCGATCAGACAAGCCCACAGCGCATAGTCCACGTATTTGGACAGGATACGTCCGCGCGAATAACCGAGCGCCTTATACAGGCCGATGAGCGTGCGCTCCTCCTCGACCATACGCGTAGCGGTGGTAAGGCTGATGAGTACGGCGACGATAAAGAAGATGAACGGGAACACCGTGGCGATGGCCTCAATTGACGAGCTATCGCTCTCCACGCTCGAGTAGCTTGCGATATTGCCGCGGTCCTGGATGTACCAGGTGCATTCACCAAGGTCAGAGAGCTCGGCGCGGGCATCGGCAAACTGCTGGTCGGCGGCGGCACGGCGCTGGTCCAGGTCGGCTTGCGCCTGCGCACGCTCGTCGCTGCCCTCGGCCATGCGATTGATGTTGTCCTGCTCAATCCCAAAGAGCATATTCGCCTGGCGCTCGGCCGCATCCAAGCTTGCCGGCGTGTCGACCGTCAGTTCCTGAGCGCGCGCCTTCTCACGCTCCTCGCGGATCTTCTCGATATTGCCCTTGACCTTGTTGATCTTTGCCGCGTAGGCATCCGAATAGGAGTTGAGGCTCTTGGCTCCCTCGACGATCACGTGGACCGCGGAGTAGGAAGAAGATGTCGCGGCATCCTCGCTCACATAGAACTTATAGTCCGCCGCCGAAGCAGCGCGAAAGGCGTTGACTGTCGAGTCGGAGCTCACATCAGTGGGATCGAGGACCTCGGCCGTAATGGTGTAATCGCCCGCGGCAAACTGATCCTTGGCGCTTTGGTTCGACGAGCTCGCGTCATTGGCGGCAAAACTCACCGTATCGCCGAGCTTTTTGCCCGAAGCCTTCAGGAACTTCGAAGTCACCGCGACCTCATCGGCGCTCTCGGGCAAATCGCCGTTCACGAGCACCGGCTGATCGATGTTCTCCTTGGAGAGACTCTGCACGACCACGCGCTCGCGCGTTGTGCCCACGGCGGTGTAGGCGGTCTCGGTGTAGATGCCCTCGGCCGTTTCGACGCCATCGACCTCTTGGATGGCGTCGAGATCATCGTCAGTCAGGCCATAAGTCGACTGGATGTTGATATCGTAGACATTCTGCTGGTCAAAGTAGGCGTCGACCGAATCGCACAGATCCTCGCAGCCCGCCTTAAGACCGCACATCACACTCACGCCGAGCGCGGTGATGACCACGATAGATAGGAAGCGCTTAAGACTGCCTCGGATTGTGCGATAGATGCCACGGCGAAACACCGTCGGCACCATGTCGTTTGAGCTTTGGGCGGTGCGGTAGGTCGTAAACTCCTGGTCGCGACTCACGTGCTGCGCATCGTGGTTCTGGCTGTTTTGGCGGTCCTGGTCCATGGGCGCTACCACTCGATCGTCTCGATAGGCACGGGATTTTGCTGAACCGTCTCGCTCTCCACGCGGCCGCTCTTAAAGCGGATCAGGCGATCGGCCATGGGCGCCAGCGCGGAGTTGTGGGTGATGATAATGACTGTAATGCCCTGTTTGCGGCAGGTGTCCTGCAGCAATTGCAAGATCTGCTTGCCGGTTTTGTAGTCGAGTGCACCCGTGGGCTCGTCGCACAAAAGTAGCTTGGGGTTCTTGGCCAGCGCGCGGGCGATGGACACGCGCTGTTGCTCGCCGCCCGAAAGCTGCGCCGGAAAGTTGGCGAGGCGCTCGCCCAGGCCAACCTGGCAAAGCGTTTGCTCGGCATCGAGCGAATCGGGGCAGATCTGAGCTGCGAGCTCAACGTTTTCGAGTGCCGTCAGGTTGGGGACCAGATTGTAGAACTGGAAGACAAAGCCGACGTCGGCGCGGCGGTATTCAACAAGCTGCGCCTCGTTGGCGGAGCTCACGTCGCGCCCGTCCACCGTCACGGTGCCGGAAGTCGCCGTATCCATGCCGCCCAGGATGTTGAGCGCCGTGGTCTTGCCAGCACCCGAGGCGCCCAGGATAATGGCGAGCTCACCGCGCTCGACCGTAAAGCTCGCGCCGTCGAGCGCATGAATACGGGCGTCGCCCTCGCCGTATGCCTTGATGACATCTTTGAATTCGATATAGGCCATCGATCGGTTCCCATCTGGTCGGATAACTCTTTAGTATTACCCATTTCGCACCGACCAAAAAGGGACAGGTTCATTTTGGCAGGTTTTATATGGGGAAACGGCAGCTATAGATGAGGCGCCGGGAAGGCAGAGAAATCATCGACGGGGTCAGGCCGACCGCCAAACACAACGCACACATCTCTATCTGTCAGCAAAATCATTCGAACAGCTGTTCGTTTCTATGATATGATTCCGTTATCTAAGCAGGCCAATACGCAGAAAGGCGGCCAACATGGCGTTCGACTTTAAGAAGGAATGCAAGGAGCTCTACAAACCTGCAAGCAAGCCGAGTATCGTAACTGTCCCGCCTATGAGCTACGTTGCCGTTCGCGGCAAGGGCGACCCAAATACCGAAGGTGGCGAGTATCAAAACGCCCTGCCGCTGCTTTACGGAATCGCCTATACCGTCAAGATGTCGAAGAAAGGCTCAAGGAGTATCGAGGGCTATTTCGACTTTGTGGTACCGCCGCTCGAGGGTTTCTGGTGGCAAGACTCCCCGAGCGGCGACATCGATTATGTACGCAAGGACGATTTCAACTTTATCTCGTGTATCCGCCTGCCCGATTTCGTCACCCGAGATGACTTTGACTGGGCAGTCGCGGAAGCCACGGCCAAAAAGAAACTGGACTTTTCCGCCGTCGAGCTGCTTAAAGTTGACGAGGGTCTCTGCGTTCAATGCATGCACACCGGGCCCTACGACAACGAACCGGAGACCGTAAACGCTATGCATGAATACACGACCGAGCAGGGCTATGTCCCCGACCTCTCAGACACCCGTTTACATCACGAAATCTATCTCTCCGATCCACGCAAATGTGCACCGGAGAAATTTAAGACTGTGGTTCGTCATCCTATCAAGCGCGCTGAATAGCGTGGGGCGTCATTTCACGCGCTAGGTTTTAAGCCAGCCAACCAGCCGCCTCCTGGGCCGTCCGGTAATTATCTTGACGCGGCCCGTCGCATCTTATAAGTTTGTTTTGCTAAAGCTGGAAAGCCTCTCAACGATGCGCAACTCCAGCTCTTTTTCTATCAAGAGAGCAAGTGTCGGAAAACAAAATGTCGGAAAGCAACGTATCGAGCAGAATCAAACGCTTGCTCAACACCTATAGCGGCCTCGTGCTTATGGGTGCTGTCGGAATCCCTATTGGCATCATCGTTGGCGCCATCTGCGCGCTCTTTGGATGCGTGCTTCTGGCGATCGGCACCTTCCGCGACGAACACATCACCCTGCTCCTCCCCTTCCTCGCCCTCGCGGGCCTTGCCATCGTGTTTGCCTACCGTACTTGGGGCAAGGGCACCGACCGCGGCATGAGCCTGGTATTTGACGTAGGCCACGGGCGCGAAGACGCCATCTCCCCACGTCTCGTGCCGCTCGTTATGCTGAGCACGTGGGGAACGCACCTCTTTGGCGGCAGCGCGGGACGCGAGGGCGTAGCCGTGCAGATTGGTGCAACCGTTTCGCACTGGATCGGCCGGCGTCTACCTTTCCGAAACCCCGGCAACACGTTTTTGCTTATCGGCATGGCTGCCGGCTTTGCCGGACTCTTTCGAACGCCACTCGCCGCCACGGTCTTTGCTATCGAAGTACTGGTCGCAGGACGCATGGAGTACCGCGCGCTGTTCCCCGCGCTTACGGCCTCGCTCGCCGCAAGTATGACCTCCGGCGCCCTGGGACTCGAGAAGTTCGAAGTCGCCGTTGTCGCCTCACACGCGCTTGATCTCCCCGGTCTTGGACGGCTTGCGGTGCTGGGTATCGCGTTTGGCATGGTAGGCGGCGCCTTTGCCTGGTGCCTTGCCCACGCCAAGACCCTTGCGGCGCGACTGCTCCCCAACCCCTATGTACGAATCGCCGTTATGGGCATCGCGCTATCAGCGATTCTGTTCACACTGTGGCAGGGGCGATACTGCGGACTTGGTACCAACCTGATATCGGCAGCGCTCAACGGTGACGGCAAGGACGCCATCATGCCTTGGGACTGGGCGCTCAAATTCGCACTCACCATTACCACGCTTGCCGCAGGATATCAGGGTGGCGAGGTGACGCCGTTGTTCTCCATCGGAGCGAGCCTTGGCGTCGTGCTCGCCGGAATCCTCGGCATGCCCGTCGAACTTTGCGCCGCGCTGGGATACGCCGCCGTCTTTGGCGGCGCCACCAACACGCTGCTCGCGCCGATCCTCATTGGCTGCGAGGTCTTCGGTTTCGGTAATCTGCCGGCGTTCTTTATCGTCTGCGTTGTGGCTTATCTGTTCAACATGGACAAATCGATCTACGCCCTGCAGGAGCGGGCGTAGAAAGATGTCCAAGCAGGTGGTCTCAACCGGAAACGGCGCCCCACTCTGAGGCTGTATTCCGGGACACGGTTTCCGCTTGGGACGCCATTCGGAAAGCGCATCCCGCTTTAAAACGGAATTCCGGGACGTAGTTTCCGTCTGAGCCTCCATTCGGAAAGCGTGTCCCGTTCTTTCACGGCGTCCTAGTTATGCAAAGTGCTCGAGCGTTACTCCTCGTACGCGCCCTCAAGTCGAAGCAGCCACTCCTTGCGATCAAGCCCGCCGGCATATCCGTTGAGCGAACCATCGGCGGCAACTACGCGATGGCATGGCACGATTATCGAAATGGGATTACGCGCAACCGCAGCCCCCACCGCACGAGGAGACACAACGGGTGCCTCGTTTCCCGGCACACGATGTCGAGCCGCAACACGCTGGGCGATCTCGCCATACGTAGCGACCTCGCCACGCGGAATAGAAAGCAGCTCGTACCAAACTTCACGCTGAAACGCCGTACCAATCAAATGCAACGGCGGCGTAAACCGAGGTTCCTGCCCTGCAAAATAAGCATTCAGCCAAGCCCACGAACGCTCAAGCACCGAAGACGCCGCACCATTTGCCGGACTCACCGACGACATGCCGCCAGCACCAGAAACTGCATCGGCGCCTTCAACATGTTCGGGATCTTCTTTGAGAAGCGTGGAGCCAAAGTGCTCCTGTCCCTCAAACCAAAGCCCCGTCAAACCGCGGCCATCAGCGGCAAGCAAAATCTCGCCCAAAGGCGAAGCAAACGTCGTCGTGACCACCAGCGGCTCCTTTCAAAACTCCGCACCATAATACCGCGAATTGTGCAGACAACCCCAATCGACCCCAAAGTCACCCAAGGCAGCAGGCGTGCAACGCCGCAGCTGCCGCACGACCCCAAAGTCCCCGCAGGCAGCAGGCGCAACGCGCCGCAGCTGCCGGCCGCGCCCCACAGTCCCCAAAGGCGGCAGGCGCGAAGCGCCGAGGCCGCCGCCGGGACCAGGGCCCGCAACGGCCACGCGCCCCCACATCAGCCCAGCGGCCCCAACCAACAACGGCCCCATCGCAGACCGCTCGCAGCAGCGTCACCGCAGGCGGGGGCTGGGCTTAGTTTTCAGAACACTCCGCAGACCAGTGTGGCGCCTTGTCCGCAGCTCCTGTCT
>URGY01000073.1 GCA_900547505.1 uncultured Collinsella sp. | reverse complement strand
CCGAGGACTATAAAAACGGCAGCTATGCGCTGGCGGGCGGCGTGGTCGATTCGCTACCGGAGGATGCGCCGCAGTTTGTAGCGGACTATTATGCCTACTACAAAACTCCGCGAGGCTACCATCCCCGCAGCCTGAACTCCAACGGTGGCTGGAGCGTGACGTCCTCGCTGTCCTTTTTGAATATGCCGATTTTGCAGTACGCCGGCGAGATCCGCTCTGCCGTGTTGCTGGTGCATGGCGAGAAGGCGCACTCCCGCTATTTCAGCGAAACCGCGTACGGCAAGCTGACGGGGGACAACAAGGAATTGCTCATTATCCCCGGCGCCAACCACACCGACCTTTACGATCAGACGGACATCATTCCGTTTGAAAAGCTGAAGGCATTCTTTGAGGAGTATCTGAAGTAAGGCGTGCCATGATTCAATACCAAGCCCCCAGCAACGATTCTTATAAAGAGTGGGAGTAGCTGAAACGAGGCGATTGAATAACTCTATCCGTTTTGGTTAAAACAAAAAATATGCCGCGCGCCTGCGGCATGAAGGAGGGAGATTTCTATGAATATCGTTGTATTGAGTGGTAGCCCGCGCAAGGGCGCCAATACCGACACCATGGTCGAGGCGTTTGCCGAGACCGCGCGCGAGGCCGGCCATACGGTCGAGGTCATCCGCGTTGCCAGTAAGAAAATCGCTGGTTGCCTGGGGTGTCAGTATTGTTTCGCCCACGAGGGCACTTGCGTGCAGAAGGATGACATGGCCAAGGTGATCGAGTCGCTGAAAGACGCCGACATGGTTGTCTTCGCTTCGCCCATCTACTGGTTTGATATCACTGCGCAGGAGAAGGCCGCCATCGACCGCCTGTACGCCTTCGGTGCTACGGGCTTCCCGTTCACCAAGACGGCCCTTTTGCTCGATAGCCACAGCGAGGGCGTCTATGATGCGGCGATTGCTATGTACAAGTCCACATGCGCGTACTGCAAGTGGGAGGATCAGGGCATTGTCACCATCAGCGGTATGACCGAGCGCGACAGCATGGCATCGTCGCCCAAGTTGGAAGAGGTGCGAGAGCTCGCTCGCAAGCTCGCCTAAGGGCAAGAAGAACGCATGGCAATCAGCGTTATTGGAAGTACTTGCCGTCCTTGCCGGGTGAATCGTTGATTGCCATGCACCGTTGCCCTTGTGGACAATCTCCGCGTGCTAGGAGACTTTCTCGCTCAGGAACTCCCTGAACGCGGGAATGTCAAAGCCAACGAGACCACGCCCGCGCTCTCCAATGACGCCGTCCTCCAGGAGGCGGCGTTTGTATTGGCTTGCGTAGTTGCTGGCGACGCCCATGCGTTTGGCTATCTCCGAGACCCTGCTGGGGCCAGAATCGGGCAGCATCGCGAGCAAATACTCAATGTCTTTATCGGAAAGCTCCCGATAGGTCGTTTCGAGAATTCGATCGCGCAGCTCCATGCGGGCAAGTAGAGAACCCTGCTGTACATCAGGTGCACTGATTTTGGGCGAGTTCTCCGAAACATCCCATGTGCGATATCCGACGAGCTGCATCATATAGGGAAATCCGTCGACGGCCTTTACGGCATCCTCGAGCGCTTCTGGCGTGATTGAGCGGCCTCCGGCCTCAACGGTTTTGCGGAATGCGTTTGCAATTTCAACGTCAGTGATTCGTCCCAACTGATGATATTGGGAACGCCTGAGGAACGAGACGGAATCGTTACGCAGCAACGCCGATACTTTGTAGGGCAGTCCTGCCATGAGTAGGGCAACTTTTTTACCTTCGCGTACAAAGTGCTGGTAAACAGAGGCAAATTGAAGCATTTCTTCGAGATCGACGGTGACTTCATCGATGGTGATGAGAAGTCCGATGTCATGTTTTTCGAGTTGCTTAAAGATGCCATTCATGCGCGTGCGCCAGTTGCCCTGAGCCTCTTGAGCATATGTCCAATCGATGCCCACTGGGCCAATTTGAACACCGTTTATGCGCGCGTGAGGCTGTGAGAGGTAGCTATCTGCGGCTTCTTTGGTTCGCTCGATAATATCTTCGAGCATGCCTGGCATGGCGGAGACATTTGCTGCGATCCATGGTGGCCCCTTTGCAAGTTTTGCTATTTTTTGCAACTTTTGCTAACTTTTGCAAGTTTTGCTAACGACTGACCAAAGGGCATCGAAGCAGTGACGCTGACATTTTTTACGCAGATAAATAAGCAGAAATCAATTTATCTGCGTAAAAATAGTTGAGAAGAAAAACGACGAGTCCCGGGCGCAATGCCGTTGCGTTCCGGGCCTCGTCGCTTTGCGAAGTATCTAACGATCTCGTTGCCGTCGTCCTAGTCAAACAGACTCGGCATGTCGTTTTCTTTCATGAGGGCGCCGGCAGAGGGGAGGCTCTGCGCGGTGAACTTCTCGGCTGAGACGCCGGCGCCAAGAATCTCCTCGGTCGTGCCGACGGTGGTGACCGAGCGGCCCTTCTTGGCCGTAAAGGCCTGGACGCCCTGCGTGTTGGTGGTTGTCTTGGTCTTGAGCAGCGACGTGTTGAAGTTCATCAAGCGGTAGTCGCTCGAGACCAGCGCGATGTCGCGATCTTCCTTGAGCACCTGGGCATACAGCAGCTTGCTGCCACCGTAGATGGCGTTTTTGAGGCGCTTGCGGTTGGTCTTGGTGACGTATCCGGCAAGTGTGACGCGCACCACGCGGCCGTTCTCAAAGACAAACAGCACGTCGGCCTTGTAGTTCTCGGGGTCGATGACCCAGATGACGCTCTCGTCGGGTTCCATCTCAAGATCGGTCGGCAGATACGAGCCCAGCTGGGCCGACTTGGTATCCTCAAACGCCGCGACTTTGCATTTGTACACCTGGCTCTTGTTGGTAAAGACCAGCAGCTCGTGGGTGTTGGAGGACGGGAACTCGATAAAGGGCTTGTCGCCGTCCTTGTACTTGAGCGTGGTGGCCTTCTTGAGCACGCGGTCCGTCATCTTCTTAAGGTAGCCATCGCGCGAAAGCATGATGGTAACCGGATATTCCTCGACCTCGGGCTCCAGGCTTACCTCGATGACCTCGTGGGGCTCGATCCTGCCCGTGCGGCGCGGCATCACATATTTCTTGTTGACCGCGGCCAGCTCGTCGCTGATGACCTTCTTGATGTTGTCCTCGCTCGAGAGGATCTCCTCAAGCTCGGCAATCTCACCCTCGAGCTTAGCGATGTCCTTGGTGCGGTTGAGGATGTACTCCTCGTTGATGTTGCGGAGCTTAAGCTCGGCAACAAACTCGGCCTGGGTCTCGTCGATGTCGAAGCCCTTCATAAGGTTGGGCACGACCTCGGCTTCGAGCTTGGTGCCGCGGATGATGGCGATGGCCTTGTCGATGTCGAGCAAGATCGCCTCGAGGCCGTGCAGCAGGTGCAGGCGCTCGGACTTTTTGCCCAGGTCAAAGTTAATGCGGCGACGCGTGGACTCAATACGCCACTTGACCCATTCGTGCAGAATCTGGCGCACGCCCATAACACGGGGGTAGCCGTCGACGAGCACGTTGAAGTTGCACGAGAACGAATCCTGCAGCGTGGTCGAGCGATAGAGCTTGGCCATAAGCTTGTCGGGGTCGACGCCGCGCTTAAGGTCGATGGCGATGCGCAAACCCGAGAGGTCGGTCTCGTCGCGAATGTCTGCGATCTCTTTGACCTTGCCCTCCTTGGAGAGCTTGACGATGCGCTCGATGATGACATCGGTCTTAGTGGTGTAGGGAATCTCGTAGACCTCGATGATGCGCTCTTCGGGAATCCAACGCCAGCGGGAGCGAATCTGGAAGCTACCCAGTCCGGTCTCGACAATCTTTTCCATCTCCTCGCGGCGGTAGATGATCTCGCCGCCGGTCGAGAAGTCGGGCATGGGCATATACTCAAGCAGGTCGCAGTCGGGATCCTGCAGGTAGTGCATGGTGGCGGTGCAGACCTCGTTGAGGTTGAAACCGCAGATGTCGGACGCCATGGCGACGCCGATGCCCTTATTGGCCGAGACGAGGATGTTCGGGAACGTGGTGGGCAGCAGACGCGGCTCCTTCATGGCGCCGTCGTAGCTGTCGACGAAGTCGACAGGGTCCTTGTCGATGTCCTTGAAGATCTCGGCGCTGATGGGGGAGAGCTTGGCCTCGGTATAACGCGAGGCGGCGTAGCTCAGGTCGCCCGAATAGTACTTGCCAAAGTTGCCCTTCGACTCCACGAAGGGGGCGAGCAGCGCTTCGTTGCCCGTCGCCAGGCGAACCATCGTCTCGTAGATCGCGGCGTCGCCGTGTGGGTTGAGCTTCATGGTCTGGCCCACAATGTTGGCGCTCTTCTGGCGCTCGCCCTTGAGCAGACCCATCTTGTACATGGTGTAGAGCAGCTTGCGGTGCGAGGGCTTAAAGCCGTCGATCTCGGGGAACGCACGCGAGACGTTGACGCTCATGGCGTAGGGCATGTAGTTGACCTCGAGCGTCTGCGTGATCGGCTGGTCGGTGACCTCGGAGTGCAGGCCGATGACGTTCTCGGCGTTAACCTGCTTTTTCTTTGGCTGGTTCTTCGTCTTCTTCTTTGCCACGATATCCTCTTGAACTTCTTATGGGCCGTCGTTATCGATTTGCTGCTACTGCAGGTCCAGCTGGTCCAGGTATTCCTTGCCGTGCTCGGAGATATGGCGCTTGCGGCCCGCCTCGTCGTTGCCCAGCAACAGGTTGAACATGGTCTCCATCTTGGTGACGTCCTCGGGCTCCACCTTAATCAGGCGGCGCGTCTCGGGGTTCATGGTGGTGAGCCACATCATGTCCGGGTCGTTCTCACCAAGACCCTTGGAGCGGTTGATGGAACACTTCTGGTCGCCGATCTCCTTGAGGATGCCATTCTTCTCGAGCTCGGTGTAGGCAAAGTAGGTCTTTTCTTTGCAATTGATCTCGTAGAGCGGCGACTCGGCGATATACACGTAGCCTTCGTCGATAAGCGTGGGCACCAGGCGGTAGAGCATGGTGAGCACGAGCGTGCGGATGTGATAACCGTCGACGTCGGCGTCCGTACAGATGATGACTTTGTTCCAGTTGAGGTTGTCCAGGTCGAAAGCGCCAAGGTTCTTGATGCGCTTGTCTTTGATCTCTACGCCGC
Organism: uncultured Collinsella sp.; assembly: GCA_900547505.1. Taxonomy (GTDB): domain Bacteria; phylum Actinomycetota; class Coriobacteriia; order Coriobacteriales; family Coriobacteriaceae; genus Collinsella. The sequence continues at coordinate 3,212 of URGY01000073.1, read as the reverse complement.
AGCCCAGCACGCGCATGAGGTCCATGATGATGTCGGACTTAAAGATGCGCGGGTAGTCCTCCTTTAGGCAGTTGAGGATTTTGCCGCGGACGGGCATAACACCCTGGAACTCGGCATCGCGCGAGGTGCGAATGGCGCCCGCTGCCGAGTCGCCCTCTACGATGTAGATCTCGCGACGGCTCTTGTCCTTGGAGCGGCAGTCGATGAATTTCTGCACGCGGTTGGCCATGTCGGTCTTTTGCTGCAGGTTTGTTTTGATGCTTTGGCGCGTTTTCTCGGCATTCTCGCGCGAGCGCTTGTTGATGAGCACCTGCTCCATGATCTTGTTGGCGGCATCTTTGTTCTCGATCAAGTAGGTCGAGAGGCGCTCCTTAAAGAATGCCGTCATGGCCTGCTGGATAAAGCGGTTATTGATGGCCTTCTTGGTCTGGTTTTCGTAGGACGTCTGGGTGGAGAAGCAGTTGGTCACCAGCACCAGACAGTCCTGGACGTCCTGCCACTTAATGCCGCTTTCGTTTTTGTTGTATTTGCCCTGTTGCTTAATGTAGGCATCGATGGCGCTGGTCAAAGCGCTGCGGGCGGCCTTTTCGGGCGAACCGCCGTTCTCGAGCCACGATGAGTTGTGGTAGTACTCCTGCATCATGAAGGTGCGAGAGAAGCACATGCATGCGGTGATTTTTACGTTGTAATCGGGCAGGTCCTCGCGATCGCGACCGCGACGGTCGGCCTCGATAAAGAAGGGCTCGGTGAGGTAGTCGGCACCGACCTTCTCGAGCACATAGTCCTCGATGCCCTTGGGATAGCAAAAGTCTTCTTCGGAGAACTCGCCGTCGTCGCCCTCGATGCGCAGGCGGAAGGTCACGTTGGCGTTGACCACGGCCTGGCGGCGCATGGTCTCGCGATACCAATCGTGGGGGATGCTGATGGAGGTAAAGACCTCAAGATCGGGGCGCCATTTGATGGTGGTGCCGGTACGGTTCTCGTCGCTGGGCTCAATCTCGAGTGCCTTCTTTTTGGCGCCGACGACCTTGCCCTTTTTAAAGTGCAGAGAGTACTTGTTGCCGTCGCGCCAAACCGTGACGTCCATGTACTCGGAGGCGTACTGAGTCGCGCAGGAGCCCAGGCCGTTGGTGCCGAGCGAGAAGTCGTAGTCGCCGCCCTGGTTGTTGTTATACTTGCCGCCGGCGTAGAGTTCGCAGAAGACGAGCTCCCAGTTAAAGCGCTTCTCGGAAGGGTTCCAGTCGAGCGGGCAGCCGCGGCCATTGTCCTCTACCTGGATAGAGCCATCGCGAAAGGCAGTAAGGGTGATGAGCTTGCCGTAGCCCTGGCGCGCCTCGTCAACGGCGTTGGACAGGATCTCGAAGGCAGCATGCGCGCAGCCATCGAGTCCGTCCGAGCCAAAGATGACGGCGGGGCGCAGACGTACGCGCTCCTCGTCCTTGAGCTGGCGGATACTGTCGTTACCATAGTTTGCGGTGTTTTTTGCCATACTCGCTCTCTCGGTGCTCCCTTGCTGCGTTTAAGTCATATAGATAGTCAAGGTAGCATAGCCCAGCCCACAGGCGATTCCAACCAACACGAAATCCATCGAACAATCGTTCGGAGTATATAGACTGATAATACGATATTGGAAAAAATAGCTGAATGAAATCAATAGAAATTTGATTCCATTTAGTAGAACCTCATATATACTAAACAAAAACGAATCAGAAGAGCTTTTATTTAATAGAACGGTGATGATATGAAGATTATCGAACGTCCTCAATATATGGAAGCGCTTCTTGGCGCTAAGGGAACGCCGGACATCAAGGTTATTACCGGCATTCGTAGGTGCGGCAAATCTGTTCTACTGGAAGCTCTTGCCGATCGCATTCGTGAGGCCGGCCCCGATGCCAATATTATCCGCATCAATTTCAATCTTCTCGAATTCGAGGAACTAACGGATTATCGAGCATTGCATCGCTACGTTGAGGAAAGCTATTGCGAGGGCCTCGATAACATTGTGATGATTGATGAGGTGCAAACCTGCGTTGGGTTCGAAAAAGCGGTCAATAGCCTTCATGCATCGGGTAAATACGATATCTACGTTACTGGCTCCAACGCATTCTTGCTTTCGAGTGACTTGGCGACGCTTTTTCGCGGGCGGACATATGAGGTCGAAGTATTTCCGTTCTCCTTGCTTGAGTTTTCGACATATCACGGAATTCATAACCCGGACGAAGCGCTTGACCGATATTTGAGAGAGGGCGGAATGCCTGGCTCGTATTTGTATCCTAGCGAGCGAGCTCGCTATCGATATATTGCGAACGTGCTAGATGTCTTGGTTTTGCGTGATGTGGAAGAAAAGCATGGGGTTCGTAACAAAGTGCAACTAGAACGTGCATGCGATTTCCTAATGGACAATATCGGTAACATATCTTCTGTTAGTGGGATTGCGGCTGCGCTGGATGCTGCCGGAACGCGCGTTTCCGTGGCAACGCTCGCCCAGTACCTCGGATACTTTTGCCAGGCTTTTGCGTTCTATCGAGTGCGCCGCTATGACGTAGGCGGTAAAAAGTACCTCGCTTCGGGTGATAAATACTATTTATCGGATCATGCAATCAGATACGCAAAACTTGGAACTAAAAAACTCGACTTCGGGCATGTATATGAAAATATGGTCGCTTTAGAGCTCCTAAGACGCGGTTGGGAAATCTATATCGGGGTGCTTTATAAGAAGGAAATCGACTTCGTGGCAATTCGTCGCGATGAGCGAGTGTATATCCAAGTTAGCGATGACATTTCGCGTCAGGAAACCTTTGAGCGCGAAGTGGCACCTCTGCTTGCGATACGTGATGCGTATCCCAAGATGGTCATTGCGCGAACAAAGCACGAGGCTGTTGATTATGAGGGGATTAAGGTGGTCGACCTCGCCCGATGGCTGATGGGGGAGGGGTCGAATGTCGAATAGCGGGCGGTGGACGCCTATCTAAATCATTGCGCTGCTCGGGCGCCTTGAGGGTCTTCTTAATAATGCGGGTGAGCCCACGCTCCTTACCGATGAATTCCACTTACTCGTTTCTGCCCGAGTAAGTTTGAAGACGGATGAGCCCGCTTCATTTTGTTTGCGGCTGGATACGTTTGTCGAAAAGTGCCGCGTGGATGGCTCAAATCGAACATTGGGACAGGCGTCTCACTGTCTCTTATACACATCTGACGCTGCCGACGAATAG
>URGY01000072.1 GCA_900547505.1 uncultured Collinsella sp. | reverse complement strand
CCTCGTCACGCCGTTTAAAAAGGATGGCAGTGTCGACTTTGACGCACTCGAGCGCCTTATCGATTTCCACCTGCAAAACGGCACCGACGCCATCCTCACCCTGGGCACCACCGGCGAGAGCGCCACGATGACCGACGACGAGGACAACTCCGTCGTCGCCGCCGTGGTCAAGCATGTTGCAGGACGCGTCCCCGTCATTGCCGGCTCGGGCTCCAACTCCACGCAGACCATGCTCACCAAGTCGCTTACTTACCAGGGCTTGGGAGCCGACGGCCTGCTGCTCATTACCCCCTACTACAACAAGTCCAACGAAGAGGGTATCTATCAGCACTTTAAGACCGTCGCCGATGCCGTGAACATCCCCTGCATCCTGTACAACATCCCCGGCCGCTGCGGCTGCGGTATCAGCGAGCGCAACGTAGAGCGCCTGGCCGCGCACCCCAACATCATGGGTATTAAGGAGGCCTCGGGCAACGTCGCCTACGCGGCCAAGATCGCCCACCTGCTGTCAGACGACTTCCGCATGTACTCGGGCGAGGACGCGCTTACCGGGCCGCTCATGAGCCTGGGCGCCTCGGGCACCATCAGCGTGTGGGCAGACGTGCAGCCGCAGCTCGTGCATGACATGTGCCGCGCCTATTTGGACGGTGACGTGGCGCGTGCCCGCGATATCCAAATTGCCGGCCAGCCGCTCATCAATGCCCTCTTTAGTGAGGTCAACCCCATCCCCGTCAAAGAGGCGCTCGCCCAGATGGGTATGATCGAGGCAAACTACCGCATGCCGCTGTGCCCCATGGCAGACGACACGCGCTCTGCACTTACCGATGCTCTGAAGGGGGCTGGTCTGCTTGATTAAGACCGTCATTATGGGAACGGGCCGCATGGGCTCGCTCATCCGCACCACCGCCGAGGGCGTTGTCGACGCCACCGGTCAACCCGTTTTTGATATCGTGGCCCAGATTGGCTTCGATTTGAGCAAGCTCGAGAACGCACCGGCTGCCGATGTGATTATCGACTTCTCGAACGTCGTGACCTTCGATGCCGTCGTCGCCTATGTCGAGCGCACGGGCGCGGCGTTGGTCTCGGGCACCACAGGCTACACCCCCGAGCAGATGGACCGTCTGCGTGAGCTGGGCCAGAACACCCGCGTTATGCACTCGGGCAATTACTCCATCGGCATCGCAGCCCTGCGTCATCTAGTGGCCCAGGCCACGCGCGAGTTGCCCGGCTTTGACTGCGAAATCGTCGAGACGCACCATAACCAAAAGGTCGACGCCCCCAGCGGTACCGCCAAGCTGCTGCTCGACGCCGTAGTCGAGGCCGAGCCCGAGACAGGCTACCACCCCGTCTACGGACGCGAGGGCATGTGCGGCGCGCGCGATCCCAAGGAGATCGGCATGCACTCGCTGCGCGGTGGCACTGTCGCCGGCGTCCACGAAGTGAGTTTCTTTGGCCAGGACGAGGAGGTCACGCTCACCCACCGCGCCACGAGCCGTCAGATCTTCGTCAACGGCGCCCTGGCCGCCGCCCAGAAGCTCGTCACCCGCGAACCCGGCTTCTATACGTTCGACCAGGTCATGTTTGCCTAACCAGGTATCAACCGAATCCACCCAAAGGAGAGATAGCAAATGAGCAACGCAGCCGAGATGGATGCCCAGGAGATTATCAACTACATCGCCACCGCGCCCAAAAAGACACCTGTCAAGCTATACGTGCGCGAGAAACCGGGCATGAAGGTTGTCTGGGGCAATGCACACGTCTACGGCGGTCGTCGTGGCAAGACCGTCTTTGGTGACTGGGATGAGCTCAAGGCAATCCTCGACGCCAATGCCGACTCCATCGACTACTACGATGTCGAGAATGACTGCCGCAACTCTGCCGTGCCCATGCTCGACCTTAAGGGCATCAACGCCCGCATCGAGCCGGGCGCGATCATCCGTGACCGCGTCGAGATCGGCGATCGCGCCGTCATCATGATGGGCGCCATCATCAACATCGGCTCCGTCATTGGCGAAGGCTCCATGATTGATATGGGCGCCGTGCTGGGCGGCCGCGCCACCGTGGGCAAGAACTGCCACATCGGCGCTGGCACCGTGCTGGCAGGCGTTGTGGAGCCCGCCAGCGCCACGCCCGTCATCATCGAGGACGATGTCATGATCGGCGCCAACGCCGTGGTCCTGGAGGGCGTGCACGTAGGCAAGGGCGCCGTCGTTGCCGCCGGCGCCGTGTGCGTCGAGGATGTCCCCGCCGGCGCCGTCGTGGCCGGTGTCCCCGCCCGCGTCATCAAGATGCGCGACGAGAAGACCGACAGCAAGACCGGACTGGAAGAGGGCTTACGTCAACTTTAATAGTTACGCGGTTTTGACAAACCGCGTTTTCGCTGACGTATGCTCAACCTGCGGGATAATTCATCCCTAAACAAAATGGCCGAAGCCCCAAGGAGCTTCGGCCTTTGCTTTCTCGCTGTAGGCGCAACGCAGCTTATCGATTCTCAATACTTCCGATATTCTTGAGCTCGATGGAAATGAGGCCGTTGGGCTCGTTGACGAACTCGATGTATTCGGAGTTCGAACCCATCTCTGCCGGGAAGCTGATCTCGATACCCGTGTCGGTACGAATCTTATGATTGCGCACCGCCGCGCGTTCGACCTGCTTGCGCTCCACGGGCACACGCTCAGGCACCTTCTCCTCGGTCAGTGCCGCGCGCACGCTCTCCTTGATGACCGGTTCGTCTTCAAAGACCTCATCGACGATATCCCAAGGCGGCAGCTCCTCGTCATCCTCAACCTTCTCGGCAACGGCAGCCTTAACCTTAGCGAGCGCTACAGCCGTGTTGGCACCGTGCTCCTCGGCGACTTCCTCGACCACACGCGTCACGGTGTCGATGACCTCCTTGCCCGATACGCCCGTGTCGCACTGCAGCAAGCCATCGGGGATAAGCATACGGTCCTCACCGGCAATCTTGCGCTTCTTGTCCACGTAACCGATCTCCATGGTGCTCGCACGCACGATGGCATAGCTCGACACCTTTTGCGAGGGGTTCGGCAGAATGGCGTAGTGGCGCGCGATGTCGTTGCGCACCTCCCCCTCCTCGCGGCCCACTTCGTGCATAAAAGCCTGCTTGGAGCCCAGCAGCATCACGGCAAACCAGCGGGCATCCTCATCGTCGTCAAAATCGGCCACGAGCACGTCGGTGGACTCGGCTTTCTCGGCTTTGGTGAGCTCGGAGGAGATAAACTCCGCAATCTGCTGCGACAGGTCCACGAACTCGCGCTCGCCAAAGAAATAGCCCTTGAGCTCGCCGCCAAACGCAGAGTTCTCGGCAAACGTAGCGCGTTTATTGTCGGCCGAGGTGCGTGCGCGGCGCAGATGTGTGGTCACGAAGTTGCGCACGGTACGGCTCTCGATATCGAGCTCGCGCTGGCTCATAACGTTGACGGCAGAGTCAAAGTCCAGGATATGCAGAATCGCGTGATTGATTTTCATATACGGCATTCCGTTCTAGATCGAATTGAGCACGAATCAGTATAGCGGTCGAGCCCGCCCCAGGCGCATCGGGGACAGATTGCTTTGCACCAACGGCTAGCGCAGGAGCTCGGACTGCCACGCCTCGAGCTGCTCTGCCAAACTCTTACCGGCTGTGGGCATGTCGATCTGGGGACGTTTGGGCAGCAGCGCACATTTTAGGATTGCCGCGATGGTCTGCGAGACAAAACGTCGCGTATCCTTGTCAAAGCCTTGCGCAGCCTGGAGCATCACGGGCAGGCTCTCACGCAGATTCCCAGCGATATCCGCAAACCGCTCAGCACCCGTAGCCTCAAACACAGAGAACAACGCATCTACAAAACGCTCGCGCTCGCTGGGCGACACTGCAAGCAGCATCTCGCGAATGGAGCCATCAACGTATCGAGCGCCGGCGGACAGACGCTCGCAGTACACGAAGTCGTGGCCATCAACCACCCAGCTAAAGGGATTGTGCTGCAGCAGGCTGAACTCGGTGCTCTCAACGATGGCATAGTCCTCCTGCGTCTCGAACATCATGCCAAAGATCGACGATCGAGGTAGCGTCTTGTCGATTCGACCGGAAAGATCGGCAAAGGCGTCGCCGTTCAGAAACTCCTCGACGAAGCCCGGACCATCATGGGAATATGCCCGTTCGATTCGCTCACGGGCGACATCGGAGCACATCGCCGCACCGTACACCGCAAGGTTTCCACCCTTGGAATGACCTCCGCACAAAAGCTGTCCGTCAATCGCATCCGCCGCCTCGTCCACATAACGCACCGCGGATTCCTGGGCCGGCACAGGACACCGGAACGCCATGTTAAAGTCCTCTTTCCAGCCCACAATCGTGCTGTCGGTCCCCCGGAAGGAAAGATAACTAAACCCCGCCGGAAACCGGAACGCCATGGCTGCAAACTGCTCTGTCGCCACCACATCGCTCACGGCACGATAGCCGCAAACGCGCACGCCACGGTAGCGAGGGCTTGCTGCCACGGCCTCCAACAAGGCCCTGCTCCCCTCTGGGTCCCACAAGTCGCCAATCATGTCCCGGTAGCACTCGGCGCGCAGCAGCTCGCGTACGTCTAGGCCCTGCCAGTTCCTCAGCTCCGCCATATCACCCGGCAAACGCAAATAGGACAACCACGCAAAGACCAGGCTATCCACCGCGCAGAACGGCCGCTCCTCAAACGGATCAAACGCTGTCTGGGCATAGGTCAAATAATTAGGCGAATCCGACATGGCCCTCCCATCAACTATGGTGCATTGGGGTCAGGTTACTTTGCACCAAAAAGGCGCCCGGGCCGTGTGGACCCGGACGCCTTCATTGTAGCTTTTCGCTCTAGCGAGCTTGATTTAGCAGGAGAAGTCGACGCTGTCGATGATGTCCTTGAGGGCCTTGGCGGAAGCGGTGAGCTCATGCTGCTCGTCATCATCCAGCGGCACGGGGACGCGACAGACAACGCCGTCGCGGCCAACGACGGTCGGCATAGAGATGGCAAGATCGGACAGGCCATACTCGCCCACCATGAGCGAGGAGACGGGCAGAACGGTCTGTTCATCGCGCATGACGGCGGTGCAGATGCGCTTGACGGCCATGGCGACGCCATAGTAGGTGGCGTGCTTCTTCTCGATGATGGTGTAGGCGGAGTTCTTGACGTCCTCGGCAATACGCTTCTCGGCAGCCTCATGCTCCAGGTGGCCGTGAAGCTCGCAGAAGGTGTTCAGCGGCACGCCGGCAACCTGAGCGCTGGACCAAGCGACAAACTCGGAGTCGCCGTGCTCACCCATGACGTAGGCCTGAACGTCGCGCGGGTCAACCTCGACGTGGGCACCGAGCATCTGCTGCAGGCGGCCAGTGTCGAGCACGGTGCCGGAACCGATGACGTGGCCCTCGGGCAGGCCGGACATCTTGATGGCGGCGTAGGTCAGAACATCGACCGGGTTGGAGACGATGAGCAGAATGCCGTCGAAGCCGGACTTCTTAATCTCGGGGATAATGGACTTAAAGATGTTGACGTTCTTGTTGACCAGGTCCAGGCGGGTCTCACCGGGCTTCTGGGCAGCGCCAGCGGTGACGACGATCATGGCGGCGTCGGCGACATCGGAATAATCGCCGGCATAGATCTTCATCGGCTCGGCAAACGTCATGCCGTGCGCGATATCCAGGGCCTCACCCTCGGCGCGGTTCTTGTCCACGTCGATGAGGACCATCTCGGAGAACAGACCACTCTGCATCAGCGCGAACGCCGAAGACGAACCGACGAAACCGCAGCCGACAATAGCGACCTTCTTCTCGTTAACCATTAGAAACTCCCATCTCACTCCACAAACAAGCCGCCCGGGAACGACCCGAGCGGCTTGCCGTAATCCCAATACATCCAATCGGGACTTTGATTATGCTCCTATTCGCAGCCAAAAATCGACCGTTTACCGAAATTGTTTGCAGGATTCGTAAAATAACTGCACGAAATCGGTTTCGAGCTATTGACGAGGCGAAGTAGCTTTCTAATACAGGCCCGCCTCGCGAATGGCCTCGACAGCCAAAGCGATCTGATCGGGCGGCAGGACCAGCGCCATGCGCACGTGCCCCTCGCCCGAAGGACCAAAACTCGCGCCCGGCGTCACCACAACGCCGGCCTTCTCCATGAGCTCCTCGCAAAACGCCATGGAATCGGTGCGACCACCGGGAAGCTTGGCCCACACAAACATAGAGCCATGCGCGTTGGGACGCTCCCAGCCCAGGCCCTCAAGACCGTCGCACAGGGCATCGCGGCGCTCCTGGTACTTCAGACGCTGCGCCTCGACCTCATCGCGCGGACCGTTCAGGCAGGCGATAGCGGCCTTCTGAATCGGGAAGAACATACCAAAGTCGATCTGGCCGCGCAGCTTGGCAAAGGCAGAGACCACATCCTCGCGACCGACCAAAAAGCCGATGCGGGCACCGGTGACGTTAAACGACTTGGAGAGCGAGAAGAACTCCACGCCCACCTCGAGCGCGCCGGGATACTGCAAGAAGCTGCCGCCCGGCTCGCCGTCGAACACGATGTCGGAGTACGCGTTGTCATGAACGATCAACAGATCATGCTCGCGGGCAAAGGCGATAATCTCCTCGTAGACCTCGGGCGTGCCCACCGAGCCGACCGGGTTCGCGGGCAGCGACACGATCATGTACTTGGCACGATCGGCAACCTCGGGATCGATGCCCGCCACATAGGGCAGGTAATTGTGCTCGGCAACCAACGGATAGTATTCGAGCTTGGCATCGGCGATCTTGGCACCTGCCTCAAAGACCGGGTAGCACGGATCGGGAACCAGAATGGTGTCACCCGGATCGAGCAGGGCCAGGCCCAAATGGCCCACGCCCTCCTGCGTGCCGTTGCACGACTGCACCATGGACGGCGTGATGCCCGAAACGCCAAAGCGCCGCTCGTAGTAATCGCACACGGCCTGCTTAAGCTCGGGCAGATCGCGCAGGGCATACTTCCACATCTCTGGATCTTGGGCCGCCTGCGTGAGCGCCTCGACCACGTGGTCGTACGGCTTAAAGTCGGGCGTGCCCACGCTCATGTTGTAAATGGTCTTGCCCTGAGCCTTCAGCGCGAGAAGCTTGTTGTTGAGCGAGGCGAAGACCTCCGCGCCAAAGCGGTCGAGACGCTGCGATGCCTGCATGGTGCCACCTTTCGATATGAAAAACGCGGCGCTCCGACAAGAGCGCCGCGCGATACGGGCCATCAGATTGCAAAAGTGTAACGCTTACAAACCCCGTATTGGTTCAATTTGGCCAACCTTAGTCAATTGCATTGAGCGCGTCGATCTGCGCAAGCCACAGTCGCGAGCTGGCGTCACTCGGCATACGCCAATCGCCGCGCGGGCTGAGCGTCACCGAGCCCACCTTGGGACCATCGGGCAGGCAGCTGCGCTTAAACTGTTGGGCAAAGAAGCGACGATAGAACGTACGCAGCCACGTGTGGATGGTAGCCTCGTCGTAGACGCCCTCGAAGCTCTTGAGCGCCATACGGTAGATCTTGCCCGGCTCAAAGCCAAAACGCAGCAGGTAATAGAGGAAGTAATCGTGCAGCTCGTACGGGCCCACCAAATCCTCGGTCTTCTGTGCAATCTCGCCGTCGCCCGTGGGCGGCAGAAGCTCGGGGGACACCGGCGTGTCAAGGATATCGAGCAAGACCTCGGCAATACGCCCGCCAAAGACATCAGCCGCATAACGCACCAGATGGCGCACAAGCGTCTTGGGCACGCTCGCGTTGACGGCGTACATGCTCATGTGGTCGCCGTTATAGGTAGCCCAGCCGAGCGCCAGCTCCGACAGGTCGCCCGTGCCGATGACAAAACCGCCAGCCTGGTTGGCCAGATCCATCAGAATCTGCGTACGCTCGCGGGCCTGGCTGTTCTCGTAGGTCACGTCCTGCACGGCCGGGTCGTGCTCAATGTCCTTGAAGTGCTGCTCCACAGCCGCGTGGATCGAAACCTCGCGGAAGCTCACGCCCAGATCGCGGGCAAGCGACTCGGCATTCGACTTGGTACGATGCGTCGTGCCAAAGCCGGGCATGGAGACCGCCGTGATGCCCGTACGCGGCAGCCCCAGCGCATCGAAGGCACGAACGGTCACAAGCAGTGCCAGCGTGGAGTCCAAGCCGCCCGAAAGGCCGATGACCGCAGCCTTGGTGCCCGTGTGGGCAAGGCGGGTCTTGAGGCCAGCAGTCTGCAGGTCGAGGATGGTCTCGCAACGCTCGGCCAGGTCGCCATGGTCGGCCGGCACAAAGGGCGCACGGGGAAAGACGCGGTCGATGCTGAGTGCATCGTACAGGACAGGTTCGTCTGCCAGCACGCCCTCAAACGAAAATTCAACGGTCGTGGCCTCCGGCGCATCGTCCGCGCGCGCCCACGTCGTCGAGCGACGGCGCTCGGCAACCAGG
>URGY01000071.1 GCA_900547505.1 uncultured Collinsella sp. | reverse complement strand
GAGCTCTATTGTTGGGGCAGTACGTGTCGAGCAAGGCGTGGAACCGCTGATTGTGGCTTGGCTCGAGCAAGTGGACGAGCTCGTGGGCGACAACCATGTCAAGGCACTCGACGGGGTAGGCGGCAAGTTCTCGTGCGATGCGAATGGCGCCGGTTTTGGGCGTGCACGAGCCCCAGCGCGTTTTCATGCTGCGTACGGAAACGCGGGAAACGGCGACACCCATTGCGATTTCGTATGCGTGCACAATATCGCGTAGCGCCGATGTGACCTCGGAGGTATAGAGCTGGTCGATATGGACTTGGAGCTCGTCGGACGTTAGGCCGTCGAGGGCTGCGTGCCGCTTGGCCTGTGGGCCTTCGTCCGGTTCATCGGTGCCCATAAAACTTGCGAAGGTGGCCTGTTTGGGTCGCGGTGTGGGTGATGCAAAGTTGTAATCGAGTGCATCCTGTACCGTGATGGGCTTGCCCCAAAGTGCAATGATGGACGAGGGACTGAGTGACTCTCGCACCGTCGCCTGACGTTGCTCACGCTGGGCAAGTCGGCTGATAATCCAGGCGCTGTTGCGCTTCACAAACACTTCGATACGCTCGCGGCTGGCGCCGAGCGGCGCGCTGGCGTGGACCTCACCGCTCGATGTGACGCGTAGGTTGAAGTTCTTGACGCACTTTTTGGTAACGACGACGGGGATGGGCGTCCCATCCAGTCGGGGTACGGAAATCGTAAACTGCTGCGTCAAAAGCGGTCCTTCAGATTGGGGACGGGCCGGCATGTCGACCGTTCGGCATGCCGGCCCGCTCAAGGGATGTGAAATTAATAACGCTCAAAGAAGGCAAGCGCGTTGTCGCTGCAGAGCTTTTGCATCACGGTCTTGCCAAAATGCTTGGAGAGCATGTTCTGGAACTCGGGCATCTTGCTGGCATCGGAGAGGAAAGCGGGCACCGTGGCACCGTCCCAGTCGCCGCCGAGCGCGATGACGTCCTCGCCGCCCAGGTCGAGCCAGTGCTCGATATGTGCCGCCAGCTGGTCGAAGGTGACGTCTGCGGCGGTCTTGTCGGTTGCGCCGTTGGAAAGGAACTCGCTGCAGTAGTTGAGGCCGACGATACCGCCCATGTCGCGAATGGTGCGGAACTGGTCGTCGGTGAGGTTGCGCTTGACGCCGCAAACCGCACGGGAGTTGGAGTGGCTGGCGACGAAGGGACGCGTGGCGTGGGCGACAACCTCGTCAAAGCACTCATCGTTGAGGTGGGAGACGTCGAGTACCATGCCGGCGTGCTCCATCTGCGTAAGCGCCTCGATGCCGGCGGCGGTGAGGCCGGCGTGGGTATCGTGTCCGCTCGCGAGCGGTCCCTGCGCGTTCCAGCTGAGTGATGACATGAGTACGCCCAAGCTCTTGAGCACCTCGATCAGCGCGGGGTCCTCGGCAAAGAACGTGGCGTTTTCGATGGTGTGGATGCAAGCGACCTTGCCGTCTTTGAGTGCAGGGCGAATGTCAGCGGTGCTGCGTACGTTGACCATGCGGTCGTGGTTGAGCATGGCCTGGCCGCTCATGTGCGCCATGATTTGCGCCTGGAAGCGCGCGGCGTGGGCGGTGGGAATCTCGTCGGGGACAAACGTGGCGAAGCACTGTGCCCACGGCGTGTTGCCGATCTTTGCGAGCGAGATGGCGCAGGCGTTGCCCTCGATGAGGTCGAAATCCTGCGGATGTGTCTCGTCGCCGGGGAAATAACCGTCGGTGCCGGCGGTAAAGCGCAGGTCGAGATCGAGCGTGGCCCAGCCGATGCGGTCGGCGGTGTCGCAGTGTAGGTCAAATACGGGGTATGCCATGGTTCCTCCGGTTGCAGCGTTTCTTTGCAAACTGTCATTGAATTGTATGACTAGGGTATAGTTAGCGCCATATGTTCATGGCGGCCCGCGTTGTGCGCCGCCCTTATTATGGAGGTTAGCATGTCCAACCAGGGCAAGAAGGTCAAGACCCATTATCGCGGCACGCTCGACGATGGCACGCAGTTCGATAGCTCCTACGATCGCGGCGAGCCGCTGGAGTTCACCTGCGGCGCCGGCCAGATGATCAAGGGCTTCGACGCCGCCGTGGTCGACATGCAGGTGGGCGAGAAGAAGACCGTGCACATTCCTGCTGCCGATGCCTACGGCGAGCACAACCCCGAGATGGTTCTGACCTTCCCGGCCGAGCAGGTTCCCAACATCGAGCAGATCGAGAAGGGCATGAAGCTCTTCCTGTCCACGCCGAGCGGCATGCCTGTCCCCGCCGTCGTCATTGACGTGACGCCCGAGGCCGTGACGCTCGACGCCAACCACGAGCTGGCCGGCAAGGACCTCAACTTTGATATCGAGCTCGTCGAGGTCGAGGACTAGGCTATGCCTGCGAATCTGGTTTCGACAGCGTGCCTCGGAAATCTCAACGACCCGTCCTATGAGCTTTTGCTTCGCCGGGAGCTGGGCGGTGTCTTTGAGGTCGATGAGCTACTGCTCGATTGGGACCAGGCTGATGTATGCGCGTTTGTGGGCGTGACGGAGCTGGGGCGCACGGTCGATGTTCGGCTGGATGCTGCCGACGGCGGTCGTCTTGCCGATGGCGACGTGCTCGCCATTGACCGTTCGGGCGTGGTGCCCGTGGCGGTTGTCGTGCGCCTGCGCAGTGCCGAGGTCTATCTGGTCGAAGTCGACCGCATGGACCCGATCGCGCTTGCGCATGTATGCTGGGAGATCGGCAACATGCACGCACCGCTCTTCCGGGGCGACTCGGACGAGCATACCGTGCGCATGTATACGCCGCTGCAGCCGGTTTTGGGCCGCATGCTCCGGGGTGTCGAGGGTGTTCGGCTCTCGGTGGTTACCCGTGAACTCGATGCGGACCGGCGCTTTGCGTCGAGCGCGGCGGATGCCGTTGTATGTATGGCTCCCGACTTTACGATCGTAAAGAAGGCGCGCGGCTAGCGTGCGTATGCGTAAGACGGACTTTGAGAGGCAACTATTCAAAGTCCGTCTTGCTGTTGATGAGATGCTTTGGGGGAACATATGGGTCTTGAGGGAATCAAGCTGATCGCCTGTGATTTGGATGGTACGCTGCTACATCCTGGGGAGCGCGAGCCACGCCCCGAGGCCTTTGAGCTCATTAATGAGCTGCATCATCGCGGTATTGTGTTTATGCCGGCGAGCGGCCGTCAATATGCGAGCTTGCGCTATCTGTTTGCCCCGGTGGCCGATGAGCTCGCCTATGTGTGCGAAAACGGAGCCCTGGTGATGAGCGAGGGGCATGCCGTCGTCAAGCGCTCTATGGGGCGTGACTTGGCGATGGATATCGCGAATGCCGTGGTCGCCTACCCCCATGCCGACGTGACCCTTTCCTGCGAGGGGCACCTCTACACCATAAGCGGCAACGATGCGTTCATCGACCATTTGCGTTACGAGGTCCATTGCGATGTGGCGGTGGTCGACCGTCCCGAGGACATTGACGAGGATGTCATTAAGATTGCGTTTCAAACGCCCGAGACGGAGCAGCCGGCAGCGCTGGAGTATTTCGTGCGCCGCTTTAGCGACCGGGTCGATGTGATGACATCGGGAACCGAATGGACCGACTTTATCGGCTTTGATTCGGGCAAGGGGTCCGCGCTTGCCGATTATGGTCGCGCGCTGGGGATCTCACCTAACGAAATGATGGCGTTTGGCGATAACGAAAACGACCGCGACATGCTCAACGTAGTGGGTCATCCTTGTCTAATGGAGAGCTGCAATCCCTCTATGCGCGGCATCAACGACCGCGTCCGTTACGTGCGCACGGTCGAAGAAGAATTGCGTCGCCTGCTTGCCGAGTAGGCATGTCCCAAAATCTACCTACAGTTGGGGCAGAGACCCTCGAAGATGGTGTAGTGCGAGGTGACGTTCCAGCCGATTTGCTCGGACGCCTTGGCGTCGAGCTGGGCATCGAAGGGGAGCGGCACATCGATGACGCGGCTGCACGAGGTGCAGATGATATGCGCATGCGGCTCGATCGTGCGATCGAAGCGGCTGCCGCCCGGCGTCTTGATGGAGAGAATCTCCCCGGCGTCGGCCAAGAGATTGAGATTGCGGTAGACCGTACCGCGGCTGATTTTGTCATCCTGCGCGTGCACGACGTTGTAGATTTCGTCGGCGGTGGGATGGTTATAGCTTTGGCGCACGGCGTCAAGAACCAGCTTTCGCTGCTTGGTATTCCTTCTTTGCACCGCCATGCGCCTCGCCTCTTTTCTATCAACGGTCGTAGGTAAATGATACCGTATTTAGCACACAATACTAATAATGAGGAGTGAAACCGTCTTCATTGGCAAGTGGGGCTCGGACCTGGGCGTCTACGAGGCGAAAACGCGTTCCCATGCGCTCGTAGGAGGCATGAAGCGTCTCGAGATGAGATAGGATGTTTGCCGGAGCTCCCTGTATCTCCATCTCGACTGAGCCGTCTTCCATGTTACGCACCCAGCCGGTGAGTGCGCGTGCCTGCGCGAGGTTGGTGTTGGTAAAGCGAAAACCAACGCCTTGGACTTGCCCCGCCCAGCGCAGGAAATAGCGCAGGGGAGTGTCTTGAGTGGCCTCGTCGCTTGCGAGTACGGTAAGCCTGCGGCGCAGCTCGAGCTCGACGTTTGACGGTTTTTGAGGCTCTCGACTGCCGCTGGTGACGCTGGAGAAGAACGTATCGAAGAGGCCCATCGCTATGCCTGCTTGCCTGCGTCGGCCGGGAAGGTTATGCCGGCCTGCTGGCGCACGGCATCCATGATGCGCAGTGAGACGAGCGTGACATCGCGGTAGTGGCCGAGCTCGTGGCGTCCCGCCGGGGTCTCCCAAATCTCTTCCTTAACGTTATCGATGCCGCCGATGGCGGTGATAAAGTCTGTGAGTTCGTATTCCATAGTGTTGCTCGATTTGGGCAGGTCGAGCACGCGGCCGTTGTCGCCCTGTTCGCGCGGTGCCTCGGTCGCCGAGCCGCGTACGACGTCGCCGCGATAGTCGATGCGGACGTTGCGGGGCGTGGACAGATGGTCAATCTGGATAGTGCCACGCTCGCCTTCGATCTGCGAGGGCAGCAGGTCATTCGTAATTTTGGAGTGCGCGAGCTCGACGGAGATACAGCCACCGCCGTAGCTGGCGAGGATGGAACCGCAGCCATCGATGGGGCCGTGCGTGAGCTGTCGCGTGGTGGGGTCGAGTAGAGTAGTCATGCTCGTAAGGCCGGAGGGCATGCCGAAAATCTCGACCATGGGCTCGACGGCGTAGACGCCAATGTCCATGAGGGAACCCGATGCCATATTGCAGTCGAAGATATTGGTGGCGCGTCCAGCGAGGATTTCGTTGTAGCGTGAGGAATACTTGCCAAAGCGCAGTGAGGCGCGGCGAATGGGCGCAATTTCGCCCAGAGCGTCCTCAATGGCGTGGAAGGCGGGGTCGTGAAGCGGGCGCATGGCCTCGAGGGCCACGACACCTGCTGCCTCGGCAGCGCGGAAGACTTCCAGCGCCTGCGCTTCGGTGGCACAGAAGGGCTTCTCGACGATGACATGCTTGCCACCGGCGATGCAGGCGAGCGCCTGCTCGTGATGGAGCGCGTTGGGGCTGCCGATGTAGACGGCATCGACGTCGTCGGCGGACGCGAGCTCGTCGAGTGCGGTGAAGTTGCGTTCGCCGCCGTGCTCGGCGGTAAACGCGGCGCCGCGCTCGGCATTGCGCGAGAGCGTGCCTACGAATACAGTCTGGTCGTTGGCATTGACGACTTGGATAAAGTCGTCGGTGATCATGGATGTGCCGATGGTTGCTATACGCAGCATGTATCCCCCTCGTACCGTTCGGTTTACAGGATGAGTGTAGCGCGAGGGGGCGGGAAATAGCGTGCGAAAACGCCGTTACAGGTCGCTCTCGTTAAATCCGGTGTCGATATCGAGGTTGGCCCCGTCGGCCGCGGTGGTGGCGAGCTCGTCGCAGCGCTCATTGAGCTCGTGGCCGGCATGCCCCTTAACCCAGATGAACTCCACCTTATGCTTACTCTTTGCGGCAAGCAGGCGCTCCCATAGGTCGCGGTTCTTGACGGGCTGCTTGTTGGCAGTTTTCCATCCGCGCTTTTTCCAGCCGTCGATCCAGTGCTTGTTAAAGGCGTTGACGACGTACTGCGAATCGGAATGGACTTCGACCTCGCAGGGGCGGTTGAGTGCCTCGAGCGCCACGATGACCGCCATGAGCTCCATGCGGTTGTTGGTGGTCTTGGCGTAGCCACGCGAAAGCTCGGAGGTGAAGGTCTTGCCGGCGGGGTTGGTGTATTTGAGCACGGCGCCGTAGCCACCGCGTCCCGGATTAGATCGAGCCGAGCCGTCGGTATAGATGATGACCTTCACATGGTTCCTTTCGTTGGGTACGTTTCGTGTGAGTGACCATTGTAGCGCCATGCCCGTCGGGGGCTAGCAATCTCCGATTTCTGCCCCGTCTTCTGACGGTTGGTCGGCATGGATGATGCGGTTGAGTTCGTCGAGGTATTGCTGCAAGAGGGGAGAGGGCTTGCGATCGTCGTGCATGATATAGCCTACGTGCATCGTTGGGGCGTCTGCTAACGGGATCGAAGCCATACCCCATTGCATTTCATTGGAGAGGACACCGGTCGACAGGGTGTAACCGTTCGACGTGATAAGTAAGTTAGTAAGTGTTCCGCGGTCTGAGATTCGTATGTTGCGGTCGCAAGGGATATAGCTAAAGGGTTCCTCGGCGTAATAGAAGGAGTTTGAGGTTCCCTGCTCAAAGCTGTAGCGCGTATAGGGCGTGAGGTCGGCAAGGGACAGCTGAGGGCGGCGTGCGAGCGGGTGGCGTTCGCTAACGAAGACGTGGACCGTCGCGTCGAAGAGGGGGTGGAAGCTCGCGCGGGCATCGGCGAAGGCCTTCTGCAGAACGCGGGCGTTAAAATCATCTAGATACAGAATGCCGATATCGCTGCGAAATGCACGGACGTCATCGATAATCTGCGATGTGGTGGTCTCGCGCATGATGAACTCGAACTTGCTGTCGCGGCAGCGCTCGACCACGTTGACAAAGGCCTCGACCGAAAAGGCGTAGTGCTGGGCCGAGATGGCAAGGCGGGCTTGCGGGGTACCGCCGTCCTCGTAGCGTGCCTCGAGCATGTCGGCCTGCTCTACGACCTGGCGCGCATAGCCCAAAAGCTCGGTGCCGTCGTTGGTGAGTGCAACACCGCGGCTAGAGCGCGTAAAGATCTCCAGATGGAGCTCCTGTTCCAGGCTTTTGACGGCGTTTGAGATGTTGGACTGAGCGGTATAGAGGCGCTGAGCTGCGGCGTTGATTGAGCCGGACTCTGCCACGGCGATCAGAAAACGAAGCTGTTGGAGGGTCATCGGCGCCCGTCCTTTCGATAGCTATCTAAAAAACAGATAACAGGTTAGTGCTTTTAAGTGATTGACCGAGCGAAACAATGCTCGTACTATTCAAAACACACAAAGGAGGTAGGTAATTAAGCCGACCACGGACCGGGATGCGAAAGGAGGACCGCATATGAACTGCTTACTAAGACGAATGCCGGGCTCCTGTTTGCGCCCGTCGGCGTGATCAGGAGACAGCGACTTACTTCTCTTACTCTTATTTACTTCTATTTGATCAAGGAGATCATCATGAGCCAGTTCATCAACAACCCCGAGCATACCTTTGGTTTCGATACCCTGCAGCTGCACGTTGGCCAGGAGAGCGCCGATCCTGCATCCGACTCCCGTGCCGTGCCTATCTACCAGACCACGAGCTATGTGTTCCGCAACTCCCAGCATGCTGCTGACCGCTTTGGTCTTGCCGACGCCGGTAACATCTACGGTCGTCTGACCAACTCCACCCAAGGCGTCTTCGAGGACCGCATTGCCGCGCTCGAGGGCGGCGTTGCTGGCCTCGCCGTCGCCTCTGGCGCCGCCGCCATCACCTATACCCTGCAGGCTCTTGCCCAGGCCGGTGACCACGTGGTCGCCCAGAAGACCATCTACGGCGGTTCCTACAACCTGCTGGAGCACACGCTCTCCCAGTTTGGCGTCGAGACCACCTTCGTCGATGCCCATAACCTGGACGAGGTCGAGGGCGCCATCAAGGACAACACCACGGTCATTTACCTCGAGACGCTCGGTAACCCCAACTCCGATATTCCCAACATCGACGCTATCTCCGAGGTCGCCAAGAAGCATGGCCTTCCGGTTGTTGTCGATAACACCTTCGGCACTCCGTACCTCTTCCGTCCGCTGGAGCACGGCGCCAACATCGTCGTCCACTCCGCAACCAAGTTCATCGGCGGCCACGGCACCTCGCTGGGCGGTGTGATTGTCGATGGCGGCAACTTTGACTGGAAGGCGAGCGGCAAGTATGCGCAGATCGCCGAGCCCAACCCCTCCTACCATGGCGTCTCGTTTGCCGAGGCTGCCGGTCCCGCCGCCTTCGCAACCTATGTCCGCGCTATCCTGCCTGTCTCTTATACACATCTGACGCTGCCGA
>URGY01000070.1 GCA_900547505.1 uncultured Collinsella sp. | reverse complement strand
CGGCAGCGTCAGATGTGTATAAGAGACAGGTAATCCCCAACATTGGCCCCGAGGTGGCAACGAAGTTTAACGCAGCCGGCGAGGTGACGCGCTGGGGCAAGAGCTACGAGCTGCTGGCGCTTCCGGTGCTCAATTTGCTGCTGAGCGTGGCAACGTACTTTACGGCGGGACGCCAGGCCAAGAACAATGATGACTCCGCCGCCATGGCGCGCATCGTGTGCGAGCGCTACCTGCGCAACGGTTGCATCACGGGTGTGTTCCTCAACGTGATTAACGTTTACTTTATGTACTCGGCGATTACCGGAACGGGCTTTGGCTTTGGTTTCTAGTTTGTCCTTTTAGGCAACGAGCCTGCACACATATTCAATGGCTGCTGCGAGGCCGCCGCTCGATCGTGGTTTAAAGACCATGTCGGCGGCGGCCTCGTTTTCGTATCCGGCGCCGCAAAGGGCGAGTGCTATGCCGGCTTCTAAAAGGAGCGACAGGCCGCGTTGGCTGGTTGCGATTACGGCAGCCTGATTGAGCGAGCAGCCGTGCACTTGGCATCGGATGGCAAGTTCACCTTGCGTCGGGCAAGGGACCAGAACGGCGGCGACGCGACTTGATAGCAATGCAAATGCTGTGCGCTCATCGGGCGAAAGGCATTCTGCTTCAACGACGACGAGCTTGGGCGGTGCGCTGTTTGTGCGAAGCGTGGCTCGGTACGTACGGACCGAAGAACCCGACATAGAAAACTCCTGTGTATTCGGCAAAACGTAAACTATAGTTTACGTTTATGTTCGGCTCCATTTCAAACTCGGCTGCATGGACGAACGTGCGAAACAGATTCTTGGCAGGCGGGTCGAAGAGACACGCAGGGACCTTGGTATCTCCAAGGTTGATTTTTGTGTGGCGACAGGAATCAGCCGACCCTACCTCGACCGAATCGAAGATGGGACGGCAAATTTCACGCTCAAGATTCTATTTAAGATCGCGCCCGCACTCGGCATGACGGTGTCAGAGCTTCTCGAGGGTATCGAATAGGGCGTTCCCCCGCTGTATTTACGCTCTTTGGGCGGGTCCCCCTGGTTGCGATGTGCAAAATCGCGAGTATTCAGCACCAGTTCGGCCGTAGATGGTAGCTCGAGCGGCTGGCTTTGCCTTTTTGACAGTAGATAATCCACACGCTAAATAAAAATGAGGAATAAATATTTACTAGACGGACCCTTCGTCCTAAAAGTTCGTCTAATAATCGGCCGATTCTATGCCTCCGGAGGAGAAATTGCAGAATACTCCGATTTTTGCACGGCCCGAGGGGGACCACCTGTCGTTTAAGGTTGCGATAAGTGGAGCTGCCTTAGAGATTACGCCATCGGGATACGGTCGTGGTTAACTTGGCTGTAGAACAGGCGCTGGATTTCGGCGGCATCGCGTGACTGGCCGAGTGCCCACATGGTCTTGGCCACGAGCGTCTCGGTGGTCATGTCGTCGCCGCGCAGAATGCCCGGATGATCGGCGTAAGCACGGCCGACCTCATAAACGCCCAGATCGAGGCCCTCTTCGGGGACCTGCGTGGTCATAACGACGGTGCGGCCCGAATCGACCCAGCGGAAAATCGCCTCCTGGAATGACTCGCCGGACTCGCCAAACTCGGGAATACCGCCAATGCCAAAGGTCTCAAGAATTACAGCATCGTAGCTATCGGCTAGGGCGTTCAGGATACCCGGGTTCACGCCGGGCGTAAGCTTAAGGACAAACACGCGCGGGTCGATGCTGTCGTAGAAACGCACCGGGTTTTCGCCCTGATGAGTGCCGTGGAGCCCGTTGCGTACGATGCGGTCGTTGCGGATATAGGCGATGGGCGGATAGTTGACGCTAATGAACGCGTTAAAGCTCATGGTGCGCTGTTTGCGGGCGCGCGTGCCGGCAATGGCGACGCCGCCAAACACAATCGACACATCGTGCGAGTGTTCGTCGAGCGCATAGAGCAGGCTCTGGTACAGGTTGAGCTTGGCGTCGGTAAAGGGGTTGCCCATGGGCTTTTGCGAGCCGGTGAGCACGATGGGCTTGGGGCTGTCCTGAATCAGGTAGGAAAGCGCTGCCGCGGTGTAGCTCATGGTGTCGGTGCCATGCAGAATCACGAAGCCGTCGTGGTTGGGATAACCCTCGACGATGACGTCGCGGATACGCATCCAGTCACTGGGACGCATATTGGTGCTGTCGATGTTCATGGGCTGCACGACGTCGAGCTCGCAGAGGCCCGAGATCTCGGGGACGCTCTGGGCGAGCTCCTCACCGGTCAGGGCGGGGGAGAGGCCGTTGCCGTCCTCGGTCGATGCGATGGTGCCGCCCGTGGCGATGAGAAGGATGCGCTTCATGCTGGTATTCCTATCGTATTTGCCGCCGCAGAGGCGGAGTCGTTCGGCAGTATTGTGGCACAGGGCGTCCAATGTTCAAACGTATTACATCATCCGTAACGTTTGGTAACACTTCAATTGCCGTCAAATTGGGGCCTGGTCGTGCGTTTGCCGTGCGCTGATGGCTGCGAGGGACGAGAAACCCCATATAACGTGTACACTATGGAGGTTATTTTCGTTCATTCACGCGGGTGGGCACCGGCTCCCCGCCAACAAGAGGGGGATACCATGGATCAAAAGGCTTCCGCAAAGGTCCTCGTACTCGACTTTGGTGCGCAGTACGGTCAGCTCATTGCCCGTCGCGTCCGCGACCTCAACGTGTATTCCGAGATTGTTCCCTGCGACATATCGGCCGACGAGATTCGCGAGATGAACGCCTCTGCGCTCATCCTTTCTGGCGGTCCGGCTTCCGTGTATGCCGAGGACGCTCCGTCTATCGATCCCGCCATCTTTGACCTGGGCCTTCCCATCCTGGGCTTCTGCTACGGCCATCAGATCACGGCCGTGACGCTCAGCGGCAAGGTCGGCCACTCCGAGGTGGGCGAGTACGGCCGCGCCACCATCACGCGCACGGCCGGCGCCAAGCTCTTTAACTCCACGCCTATGGAGCAGACCGTGTGGATGAGCCATCGCGACGCTGTTTCCGAGGTTCCCGAGGGCTTTACCGTTACCGCCAGCACTGACGTGTGCCCGGTTGCCGCCATGGAGTGCGTTGAGCGCAAGATCTTCACCACGCAGTTCCACCCCGAGGTCAAGCATTCCGAGTACGGTCAGCAGCTGCTGAGCAACTTCCTGTTTGAGATCTGCGGCCTGGAGCCCAACTGGAGCATGGACAACCTGGTCGAGACCATGACGGCCGAGTTCCGCGAGAAGGTCGGCGACGACCGCGTGATTCTGGCCCTGTCCGGCGGCGTCGACTCCTCCGTCGTGGCTGCGCTGGGCGCCCGCGCCGTGGGCAAGCAGATGACCTGCGTGTTCATCAACCACGGCCTGCTGCGCAAGGGCGAGCCCGAGCAGGTGGAGGAGGTCTTCACCAAGCAGTTTGACGTCGACTTTATCCACGTCCACGCCGAGGACCGCTATGCCGAGCTTCTGGCCGGCGTGACCGAGCCCGAGGAGAAGCGCCGCATCATCGGTACCCAGTTCTGGAAAGAGTTCTTCGCCGTGGCGCAGCAGCTCGAGACCGATGGCAAGCCGGTCAAGTACCTGGCTCAGGGCACCATCTACCCCGACATCATCGAGTCCGGCGCTCGCAAGACGGGCGGCAAGACGGCCACCATCAAGAGCCATCACAACCTGATCCCGTTCCCCGAGGGCGTGCACTTCGACCTCATTGAGCCGCTCGATCACTTCTTTAAGGACGAGGTTCGCGCGCTTGGTCTGGCGTTGGGCCTGCCGGGTCACATCGTGTTCCGCCAGCCTTTCCCGGGCCCGGGTCTTGCTATCCGTATCATCGGCGCGGTCGATAAGGAGAAGCTCGAGATCCTCAAGAACGCCGATGCCATCGTGCGTGAGGAGCTCGACGCCTACAACCAGCGTCTGTTTGAGCAGACCGGTGAGCGCAACTCCGAGCACAGCTGCTGGCAGTATTTTGCGGTTCTGCCCGACATCAAGTCCGTCGGCGTTATGGGTGACGAGCGCACCTACCAGCGCCCGATCATCCTGCGCGCCGTCGAGTCCAGCGATGCCATGACCGCCGACTGGGCCAAGCTGCCCTACGATGTCCTGGCCCGCATCTCCGGCCGCATCGTTGCCGAGGTCCCCGGCGCCAACCGCGTGTGCTACGACATCACGTCCAAGCCGCCCGCGACTATCGAGTGGGAATAGTAAATAGCCCTTTGCGAGGGAGGTCGGATACGGCCTCCCTCGTTTTTTATTTGCGTGCCATGGGTGCTTGTGCATTGTGGTGTATGTGGTACATGCAAACCAGTCACGCAATCTCTCAAGCTGTTTAGCTGGGATTATTGTTTGCTGGTATGTTTTAAAGTGCTTTCAATTACCGAAGCAACGTCATCAATTTATTTCTAATTAATGCTGACCGGCAGATTGCGTCCGCCCGCGAGAGGCCGCTCGGACTGGTACTCAAAATGTACTCACGACGTTTTGAGTATCGATTTGCTGGTACTCACAGACGGTAAAAACGGCTGTCTACCTCGATATATTCGTTATCCCCAACGATTCGCCAACGAATACTGACTAGTGATTGAGTGCTGCATGGCTCAAATTGGCCTACGTAATTACGTAATTACGTATTCTGAAGTAAAATGATTTCGGTCAATTAAGGAACGTAGAACAGGTCAATTCGGAGGGGCGACCATGGAGGAAGATCAGGCTGTTCATGCCGAAAGGGAGCTGGATAAGTTCACGCTCTCGATAACCCGCGAGGATAAGCGGGCTCTTAAGTCCTATGCCGCGCGCCAGGATAAGACGGTGGCTAAAGTCCTGCGCGAATGGATTGACGAGAAGTGCAAGGGGGAGAAGTGATGTCTCAGACGGCGCAAGCAGTCGTTCAGAACCTTGTTGATCGCGCTGTCAAGCTGGGCGATCGTCAGCTCGCTGCCGACATCCGCGCCTTTGCGGCGCAGCGCCAGTTTGGGCTTGTATTTGAACACAACCGTCCAGAGCGACTTCGCCTTTATGGCAAACCTATCATGGAGGGCGATGTCGTGCAGGTGCTTCCCGAGCGCGGTAAAAAAGAGGACTCTAGCTCCCAACTGCTATGGTTGGTAAATGCCGTTCGGGGGGGGGTTGCTGATCTAAAGCCATATCAATCGCCCTCATATGACGAAAACGAATGTGAGCCCCGCTCCGTTGCTGTCGACGATGTCGTGCCTGTTGCTGAATATGACCAGCCGATTTATGCTGGCCTCAAAGAGACTGGGCGTGTCGAGCGCGCTAGCGATAAGCCCTATCAAGTAGTCATTAACGGCGAAAACTACCATGCTCTTGAAACCTTGGCCTTTGCCTATGCAGGCAAAGTGGACTGCATATATATTGACCCACCCTATAACACTGGCGCCCGCGACTGGAAATACAACAACGATTACGTCGACGGCTCCGACGCCTATCGCCACTCCAAGTGGCTTGCCTTCATGGAGCGCCGCCTCAAGCTCGCCAAGCAGCTGCTCAACCCCAACGATTCCGTACTCATCGTGACGATCGACGAGAAGGAGTACGCAAGGCTCGAGCTTCTTTTAGAGAGCGTTTTTCCCAACGCGACCGGTATCCAGACGGTTTCAATCACCATAAACAAGAACGGGGTTGCCCGCGGCAACCAGTTCAAGAGAGCTGACGAGTACGCTGTCTTTTGCTTTTTTGGCACCGCCGCGCCGTGCCAAGTGGACCGCAGACTCTATTCCGTTGAGTTCGGAGAACTTGAGGAAAAAGTGGCTGATGACGCGTCGAGCAGCCGCTCCCAACGTAAAGTACGTTGGGAGTGGCTGCTGAGGGGCGGTCCCAATGCCGCTCGCACCGCAAGGCCGAACCTCTTCTATCCCATCTATATCGATGAGGAGACCGCGACCATTAAGGAGCTCGGCGCTTCTCTCCCCCTTGAACAAGACTGGACAAAGATACCGACAAAAACGGGTCTCAGGGCAGTTTGGCCTATTAGGACCGATGGCCGAGAGGCGACTTGGAGGATCTCCCAGAATGCTCTACAGGCCAAGCTTGATCGCGGGTGCGCAAAAGTAGGTGAGTACAACAAAAAGAGTGATCGGTACTCCCTCCTTTACCTAGGAGATTCCCAAGAGGAGCGTCTCAAGAATGGAGAAATTAAACTCATCGGCAAGGCTGAGGATGGGTCCTTGCTTCTCGAAGAGCAGGGAGAGCGCTCTGCCATTCCAACAACTGTTTGGAGTGGCACGCAGTTCTCTGCCGGTGAATACGGGAGCCGATATATCAAAAAGTTCATCGGCGATAGGCGCTTCACATTTCCAAAGTCCCTTTATGCGACCGAGCTCTCAATCGCTTCCGTTGTTGCCGACAAGCCCGACGCCCTTGTAGTCGATTTCTTCTCAGGATCGGGCACCACGGCACATGCCGTCATGCGCTTGAACCATCAGGACGGCGGGCGCAGGCGCTCCATCAGCATAACGAATAACGAGGTCTCCGAGGACGAATCCAAAAAGCTCACCAAGCGCGGTCTTCGTCAGGGCGACCCCGAATGGGAGGCACTGGGCATCTGCCAGTACGTTACCAAACCTCGCGTCACGGCGGCCATCACGGGCAAGACGCCCGAGGGCGATTCCATCAAGGGTGACTACAAGTTCACCGACGAGTTCCCCATGGCCGACGGCTTCGAGGAAAACGCCGTCTTCTTTGACCTCACCTACGAAGACCCAGACGCCGTCGAGCTGGGCGTGGCCTTCGAGGAGATTGCGCCCCTGCTCTGGCTGCGCGCTGGTTCGCGTGGCAGCATCATCAAGCACGAGCAGCCGGGCTTTGCCATGGCCGACGCCTACGCCGTCCTTTTCGACTTTGCTTCGGTCGGCGCTTTCATAGACGCCGTCAAGCAGAATGCCAGCATAGGGTGCGCCTATGTGATCACGGACGACACGGCTCGATACGCCTCCGTCAAGGCACAACTGCCTGGGCTCGACGTGGTCCGGCTTTACGAGAACTATCTGCAATCATTCAAGATTGCCGCCGAGGATGCGGTGAGGTAAACATGAGAGTCGAACTTAAGGATTTCCAAGCCGGGGCAGTCGCGACCCTGGCAAACAAGTTGCAGTCGATGCGCCGACGCTATGAGCAGGACGGCGAACTGTCTTCGGTGTGCCTCGCATCTCCCACGGGCTCGGGCAAGACAGTCATGTGCGCGGCGACGATTGAAGCACTCTTCTTCGGAGACGATGATCTGGGCCTTATACCCGACGAGAATGCCGTTGTTCTTTGGCTCTCGGATTCCCCGAGCCTGAACGAGCAGACGAGCGTGCGTTTCTCCAACGTGGCGGACAAGCTTGCAGACAGCATCCTTGACAGGCGCCATCTGGTCACGATTACCAACGACTTCGGAGCCGCGCACGACATTCTCGAACCGCGCCATGTCTATTTCCTCAGCAAGGACCTGCTTAGCAAGAATGGCCTGCTCACCAAGGGTGGTGAGGCCAACTCCGGCCGCGTGTTCTGGGATATCCTTGACCGCACTATCAGGGACCCGGAGCGTAACCTCTATCTGTTCATAGACGAGGCCCACCGCGGCCTGGGGGCCAATGCATCAAGTAAGCGCGGCACCGCGACGATTTACGCCAACTTAATTGATGGCCTGGATGGTCGTGCAGCGATGCCCGTTGTCGTTGGTGTCTCCGCCACGCCGCAGAGGTTCGAGGCAGCTATGGACCAGCGCGTCGACCGCGTGCGTATGCCAAAGGTCGCTGTGACCCCTCGCGAGGTCCAGGAGTCAGGTCTGCTCAAGGACATCATCGAGTTGCGTGTGCCAGAGAAGGACGACCCAGTCGAGCACCAGTACCTCACTATGGCGTGCGAGCGCTATGCCCTTGCCTGCCGCGAGTGGGGCGAGTACTGTGCCCGTGAGGGCGAGAGTGCCGTCAACCCGCTGCTGCTCATCCAAGCGGTGGACAACGTGAGCAACTCGGCCCTGGCTGAGATGTGCGACCAGATCACGGGCCTGGTCCCCGGCCTTTCCGAGGCGATGTCGTTCGGCAACGTCTTCGGCGAGCATAAGGACATCGCGGCGGGAAAATACCTCATTCCCTATGTCGAGCCCGAGTTCGTTCAGGACACCTCGCGCATTCGCGTGCTCTTTGCCAAGGAGGCTGTCTCCAACGGATGGGACTGCCCGCGAGCGGAGGTCATCTTCTCGCAGCGCAGACGTTCGGACTCGACCTATATCGCACAGCTCGTGGGACGTATGGTACGCACTCCACTTGCGCGGCGCATCGAATCCGATGATCTTTTGAACTCCGTCGCCTGCTACCTGCCCCAGTTCAATCCCGAGAGCACTCAGGACGTGGTCGACTACCTTATGGGCCGCAAGGACGACATGGGCGAGAGCTCCATCGGCAAGCAGAACATCGTTCTCAACCCCGTGACTATCACGGCGGCTGCGCCCAAGTCCGAAGCCGACTACCAACAGGAGCTCAAGGCGTACGAGGAGAACGAGAAGGCCATCGAGGCGGCGCGGCAGGCACAACCCGGCTACCAGGCGCCGCTTGCCGGCATTGCGATTCAGGAGCCGTTGGACATGCAGGGAACGCCTGTCTCTTATACACATCTGACGCTGCCGACGAATAG
>URGY01000069.1 GCA_900547505.1 uncultured Collinsella sp. | reverse complement strand
ACGAGATGCAGCGTAGTCTCGTGGGCTCGGAGATGTGTATAAGAGACAGGCCGCGACGCGCTCGTGGTGCCGACGCCGGGCGACCGCCACGAGGCTTTCGTGATCCCCAGCGACATCTGCTTTGCCGCGCGTGCGTGCGATCCGCGTCGCCTGGGCATTGACGTGACGGGAGCCTGGGCGGTTGCCGCCAACGCACTCTCCTACGACTACCTGTGGAACGAGATTCGCGTGAAGGGCGGTGCGTACGGCTGCGGATTCCGCGCAGCCGGCGAGCGCCAGACAGCGTTCTACACCTACCGCGACCCGGCGATCGATCCTTCGATTGAGCGCGTGGAGCGCGCGGGTGCATGGCTTGGCAGCTTTGAGCCCGACGAGGCCGCCTTTGAGGGCTTTATCGTGAGCTGCGTGAGCGGCATGGACGCGCCCGTGAAGCCGTACGCGCTCACCAAACGCCGCAACACGACCTACCTGGCCGGGCTCGATCCGCACGCACGCGAGGAGCGCCGCGCCCAGACGCTCGCCGCCACGCCCGGTGAGCTGCGCTCGCTCGGTGCCGACGTGACGCGCATCGCAGCCGTCTCACCCACCTGCGTCTTTGGCGGCCGAGACGTCATCGCCAAGAGCAACGCCGGCTTTAACGTCATCGACCTGCTGGGCTAACGCACAAAGGTAGATTTTTGGGACATGCCCGGAAATCTACCTTTTTCTGCGGCTTGGGCGAGGCGGCGCAGCCCACCGCGGCGGTTTGTCTCGATCTGTAACATCTAGACGGCAATATCGGCTCCAGATGTTACAGATCGAGACGTTCCCGAACGGCACCAGCTCTTTGTCTCAATCTGTAACATCTAAGTCCAATTTTGCCGAGTTACTGTTACAGATCGAGACAAACCGCCGCAGACGCCCACTCCACAGCACAGACCACCACAAAGATGCCTGTCCCCATTCTCAGTGGTGATTCGAACACTTGTTCTATACGCACACATGTTCTATAGTAGAGGTGCTTGCAACGACCTGAAATTGCAACTAGAATATAGTTGCAGAATGTGAGGCGGGATGACTCGATCCGATAAACTCATCGCCCAACTGTTTAGCTGCCCTTCAACTTATCGGTATGCGGATTTTTTAAAAGTCATGGCTTCATATGGCTTTGAAATGGACAGCAAAGGCAAGACATCCGGATCGCGCGTTCGCTTCTACAGGCCATCAGATGGCAGGATGTTCGTAATGCACGCGCCTCATCCATCTGACGAATTGACAGCGGGGACCATTCGAAACATCGTTCGCTTTCTGCAAGATGTCGGAGGTAGTCATGAGTAACGTTTTGGCATACAAAGGTTATTTCGCCCCGGTCGAGTTCAATGCCGAACAGCATGTGCTAACAGGTATGGTCGCCGGCATTAGGGACGCAATCGTATTTGAAGGCTCCACGGCTGAAGAAGTGGAGCAATGCTTCCACGACGCCGTCGACGATTACCTTGAGTTTTGCGCCGAGAAGGGCAAGGAACCCGAGCGGGCTTTTAAGGGCTCGTTCAACGTAAGAACGGGCTCTGAGCTCCACAAGCAAGCAGCGCTGGCAGCGGCAAAGAAGGGTGAGTCACTCAATAAGTTTGTGACTGAAGCGATTGCTGCGGCGCTGTGAAGCCAACGTCGAGTCGAAGCCGCCACACAGGGCGCCTTTGTGGCGGCTTCGACGTTTGCCCAGATAAAACCTGCCAAAATAAACCTGTCCCTTTTTGGCAGGTTTGCTAGAGGAGGCTGGGATGGACAAGGCTAACTTGCGACGGGCGGTGATTGCCCGACGTGACGCTCTTGATTTGGATGTGCAGGCGGCGAAGTCTGCTGATATCTGCGCGCGGCTGGTTGAGCTGCTGGGCCGCTTGGATGCCGCGGCGCCGCGCGCCGTTGCCGTCTATGCCGCGATGGGTTCCGAGGCAGACCCTGCCGCGTTTGCCGCTGCGGCCGCCGCGCGCGGCTGGCGCGTGGCCTATCCGTGCATGCTCTCGGCAACAGACGCCGTGGCTTGTGGCCAGCGCATGTGTATGCGGGCAGTTGCCGCCGACGATGCGTCCGCGGCTCCGTTTATCGCCCACCCCACGCGGGCCTTTGCGGCCACGGACATCGACAGCAACCACTTCCCTATCGTGCCTGCCGAAGCTCTCGACATGATCGTCGTGCCGCTCGTGGCCTTCGACCAAACCGGCGCGCGCCTGGGCTACGGCGGCGGTTGCTACGACCGCTACCTGCCCACGCTTTCGACCACATGCCAGATCGTCGGCATCACCTTTGACGAGCAGCGTGTCGACCGCGTTCCCACCGACGCCCATGACCTGCCGCTACCCCACATCATCAGCGCCTAATCGCCGCCACATCAGCCACGGCTACAGCAGTACCATCGCAGCCTAGTGCTCCTCGCCGGCGCGGGCCAGGTCGTAGGGCGTGGTCTGGTAGACGTAGTAGTTGAGCCAGTTGGTGTAGAACAGCTGAGCCTGGCTGCGCCAGACGTTGCGCGGCTCGGCGGAGGGGTCGTCGCCCGGGAAGTAATGCGCCGGCACCTCCGGGTTGAGCCCGCGCTTCACATCGCGCTCGTACTCCAGGCGCAGCGTATCGGTGTCGTACTCGGGATGGCCAAAGACAAAGAAGCGACGGCTGTCGGTCGACTTGACGATGTACAGGCCCACCTCGTCGGACACGGCCACGACCTCAAGCTGCGGCTCGGCCTCCACGTCCTCGCGACGCACATCGGTGTTGCGCGAATGCACGGCATAGAAGCGGTCGTCAAAGCCGCGGACCAGCGGGCTTTGCGGCTTCACCAGATAATGCTCGAACACGCCGCTTGCCTTTGCCGGCAGGTCATACTTCTGGATACCGTAATGATGGTACAGACCGGCCTGTGCGCCCCAACAAATGTGCAGCGTAGAGTGCACGTGCGTGGTGGACCAGTCCATGATCTGGCAGAGCTCGGGCCAGTAGTCGACCTCTTCGAACGGCATCTGTTCCACCGGCGCGCCCGTGATGATCAGGCCGTCGTAGTGGATGTCGCGGATGTCGTCGAACGTGCGGTAGAACGTCTCCAGGTGGCCGGCGCTCACGTGCGTGGCCTCGTGCGTCTTGGTGCGCAGCAGGTCCACCTCCACCTGCAGCGGCGTGTTGGAGAGCTTGCGCATGATCTGCGTCTCGGTGGCGATCTTGGTGGGCATGAGGTTGAGGATGAGCACGCGCAGCGGACGGATGTCCTGGTGCAGCGCGCGGTACTCGGTCATGACAAAGATGTTCTCACTCTCGAGCTGCGCGGCGGCAGGGAGGGCGTCGGGGATGCGAATGGGCATGGATGCTCCTTACGAGTCAGTTGCAGCTATGGTACAACGAGCGGCCCCATCCGCGCGAGCACATCGCCCAGCGATGCCGTCAGCGGCCCAAATCACTCCAAAAGTAGAGATTAAGGCATGCCCAAAAATCTATGGCGCTTTAGCCTAGCAAAGTGGCAGCAGGACGCTACAATGGTTCGACGCGAAAAACTCGGCCGAAAGGATACTCATATGTACCAGACGCGTAAGATCGGTGTGGTCGGCCAGGGCCACGTAGGAGCACATGTCGCCAACAGCCTGCTTATGCAGGGCATTGCCGACGAGCTGTACCTGTGCGATATCAACGAGGCCAAGGTGACGTCCGAGGTCCAGGACCTGCGCGACTCCCTTTCGTTTGTCCCGTATAACACCAAGATCGTCAACTGCTACGACCACTACGAGGAGCTGGCCTGCTGCGACGTCATCGTCAACGCCGCCGGCAAGGTCGCGCTGGCCGCCGGCAACCGCGACGGCGAGCTGTTCTTTACCACCGACGCCGGTCGCACCTTTGCCAAGCGCATCGTCGACGCCGGCTTTGACGGCATCTTCGTAAGCATCTCCAACCCTTGCGACGTCGTGTGCACCGAGCTGTGGCACCTGACCGGCTACGATCCCAAGAAGATCATCGGCTCGGGCTGCGGCCTGGACTCCGCCCGCCTGCGCACCGAGATCTCCAAGAAGGTCGGCGTGAGCCCCAAGTCCATTGACGCCTACATGATCGGCGAGCACGGCTTTAGCCAGCTGGCCGCCTTTAAGGCCGCGACCATCGCCGGCAAGAGCCTCGACGAGCTCCAGACCGAGAACCCCGATAAGTATGCCTTCGACCACATGGAGATCGAGGAGCTCGCGCGCAAGGGCGGCTATGTAACCTACCAGGGCAAGCAGTGCACCGAGTACGCCGTCGCCAACTCCGCCGCGCGCGTCTGCGCCGCCGTGCTGCACAACGAGCACGCCGTGCTTTCCGCCTCCACGCTCATGACCGGCCAGTATGGCGAGGAGGGCATCTTCACCTCCCTGCCGTGCGCGATCGGTGCCGAGGGCGTCGAGGAGGTCTACACACTCGACCTTTCCGAGCACGAGCTCGAAGGCTTCCACAAGAGCTGCCAGCACATCCGCGACAACATCGCCCAACTCGACTGGTGGGATGCCGAGGCCTACGACGCCAAGTAAGCCGCCGGCTGCCGCAACCTTGCGAATCTATGCGCGATACTAAGCGGGCCGCGCCGGAAACCCACCGGCGCGGCCCGCTTTTTACGCACGCTGTTCGCTTGCGAATCGAAGGTGAATGCCTTTCCCGTTACCTAGTACTGCTCGATGCCCATGTAGCGACGAATCTCAGGGCTGTGGTCGAACACCTTTCCGCGGGCGGCGCGCAGCTCGCAGCTCATCGCATAGAAGAAGATCGGCTCCAGGTACGAACGCACGCTGGCGGGCACCTCGCCCACGCCGTACTCGAGTGCATCGAGCACCATGACCGTATCGGTGTGCGTGTTGAGGAACGCCAGCGCGCGCTCCTCCATGGGGCGGCACTCACCCGATCCAAGCTGCACAAAGTAGAACACGCCGGGCTCGGTGGCCTCGAACGGGCCGTGGAAATACTCGCCGGAGTGGATGTAGCAGCAGTGCTGCCATTGCATCTCCATGAGCGAGCAGATCGCCATGGCGTAGGTCTGGCTAAAGTTGGGGCCGGAACCCAGGATATAGAAGAACTTGTGCTGCTGGCAGAGCTCGGCAAAGCGATCGCCCAGCTCGGCATTGACCTTCTCACGGGCAGCGGGCAGCAGCGCATCCATCTGCTTAAGGCCCTCGTACATGTCGGCGAGTGCCTCGTAGCCTTCCTGCTGGTCGAGCAGCTCGGCGGCAATCAGAGCGCCGATACCCTGAGGCACCTCGGCCTGCGGCACGCCCTCGCCCCAGGGGTAAACCCAGGTGGTCCACTTGCCGTTGTCGATCTTGGAGCCCTCGCAGTCGGTGAGGGCAACGACCTCGGCGCCAGCGGCCAGCGCCATCTCGCAGCCGTCAACGACCTCCTGCGTATTGCCGCTGTGGCTGCAGGCGATGACGAATGACTTCTCGCCAAGACTCTTGGGAGCCATCAGGCAAAACTCGCGTGCCGTGTAGACCGTCGAGGTAAACGTGGTGGCCTCGCGCTTGAGCAGCTCGTTGGCCGGCATCAGGTCGATCATCGAACCGCCACAAGCAATCCAAAAGACATTCTCAATCTTGCCCTTGCGCTCGATGATTTCCTGAACCAGATCATGTGCGTTCATCCTGGTTTTCCTCCTTGTGTGGCGGTTTTGAACGACGACAGCTCGTACCTGCGGTCGTT
The DNA here is from genome assembly GCA_900547505.1 of uncultured Collinsella sp. GTDB lineage: Bacteria > Actinomycetota > Coriobacteriia > Coriobacteriales > Coriobacteriaceae > Collinsella. The sequence goes on along the minus strand of URGY01000069.1, from coordinate 3,085 downwards.
CTATGTTGTCCTATTTATAGCACGCACGACGACGCTCGTGAAGTCATTTCACCAAACTTGTTCTATGTTGTTCTATCTATGGACGTTAGATGTCGAACACGTAGCGCGAGCCCACGATCTTTTGGCGTCCGAGCAGCAAGGGCCGATCGTCCGCATCGGTAAAGTACGCCTCCATATAGAAGAGCGGCTCGCCGACCGGCACCTCCAACAGCGGGGCCGCCTGAGCATCGGCGAGCGCGATCTCCACGGTGCAGGGGTCGGACTTGAGCGGTGCGCGGCCTGAATGCTCGGCAACGAGCGCAAAGATCGAGTTATCGGCGAGGTCCTTATCGGCAAGCGTCTGCAGATAAGGATGGTCAGCCAGCACAAAGGCGTTGTTCTCGAGCATGACGGGCACGCCGTCGGCCGTGCGTACGCGCTCGACCACGATAAGCTCGCAGCCGGGCTCCACGCCAAAGAACGCCGCATCCTCGCGCGTCGCCGCTACCACCGTGCGCGACACCAGACGTGCACCCGACACCATGTCGTTGGCAGCGCAACCCTCGGTAAAGCTCTGAACGTCGCCCTTCTGGACAATCTTGCGCTTGAGCTTGGGTGCACACACAAACGTGCCTCTCCCCTGCTGGCGGTTGAGGTAGCCCGCGCGCGATAGCTCCTCGATGGCACGGCGCACGGTGACGCGACCCACGCCGTAGGACTTCGCGAGCTCCATCTCGGAAGGAATGCGCGAGCCGGCTGCGTACACGCCGCGCGCGATCTCGCCCTTTAGGTCGTCCATAACCTGCTGGTACAGTGGCACGGCGGACACGTCAGTGCGGTCGGTTTTATCGTCGAATGCCATCGTTATGCTCCATTTCGTGCATGTTCGGACTCAAACTCTTCAATCGCCGCCATAAACTGCTCGCCAAAGGCATCGCCCTTTTTCTCGCCGATGCCGTTGACCTGGATAAGCTCGTCGCGCGTCTGCGGGCGTAGGCGGCACAGACCGCGCAGGGCCTTGTCGGAAAAGACCATGTACGGCGCCATCTCCAGCTCGGTCGAAATATCCTTGCGCAGGGCACGCAGGCGCTCGAACAGCTCGGCATCGTCACCCACGCGCGGGCGCTGATCCAGCTCGGCCTCCTCGCGCAGCAGATCCACCGCACGGCGGGCGCGGGCCGAGACCTTGCGCTTGGACGCGCGACGCTTAACGGTAAAGGCGAACGCCTCATCCTCGACCTCGACGGCACGCGGACCCAGCCCCACGACCGGGTACTGCCCCTGCGAGGTGGCCAGATAACCGCGGCCGCACAGCTGGCCGATGATGTCCTTGATGCGCCCGACCGATTCACTCGACAGCTCACCGTAGCCGCGGTCCTCGTCCAGATGCATCTGGCGAATGCGCTCGGTGTTACCGCCATGAAGCACGTCGGCGATGAGCGATTTGCCAAAGCGCATGGGGCGCGTGGCCACATAGCGCACGGCGGCGCGAGCCATATCGGTGACGTCCTCGACCTCGAACTGCGTGAGGCAGTTGCTGCAGTTGCCGCAGCCCTCGGCATCGTCCGTGGCGGCACTGCCCGTACCAGCCGCGGCATGCCCGGCCGCGGCCTCGTCGCCAAAGTAGCGCAGCATGTATTCGCGCAGGCAGCCGGTGGTATTGCAGTAGCCCTCCATCTGGCTGAGCAGACGATATCGGTTCTGGAGCGCCCACGCGCGCTGCTCGTCGTCGAGCGCCTCATCGGCAGCATCGCCGCGGTCGATCAGAAAGCGGCGCATACGGAAATCGTTGCCGTTCCACAGCAAATGGCAGCTTGCCGGGTCGCCATCGCGGCCGGCGCGGCCCGCCTCCTGGTAGTAGGCCTCGATGCTCTCGGGCACGTTGTTATGAATCACGTAGCGCACGTTGGGCTTGTCGATGCCCATGCCAAAGGCGTTGGTGGCAACCATCACCTGGATATCGTCGTCGATAAAGGCGCGCTGGCTTTGGCGACGGGCGTCGTTGCCCATGCCGGCATGGTAGCGGCCAACGCGAATGCCGCTGGGGCCCAGCGCCTCGGCAAGCTCGCCCGCCAGCGCGTCGACCGTCTTGCGGGTCGAGCAATACACGATGCCGCTCTCGCTCGAATGCGCAATCACGTAGTCGCGCACCCACGCGGTCTTGGCCTTGTCGCCCATCTCCTCGCAACCAAAGTAGAGGTTCTTGCGATCAAAACCCGTCACCACCGTCGCGGGGTTTTGCAGGCCGAGCATCTGCTGAATATCCGCGCGCACGCGCTCGGTCGCCGTGGCGGTAAACGCCGCCACGATCGGGCGCCGCGGCAACGAATCGATAAACTCGCGAATCTGCAGGTAAGCGGGACGGAAATCCTGGCCCCACTGGCTCACGCAGTGGGCCTCGTCAACAGCCACGAGCGGAACGCCGGTGCCGCCTTCGGCCGCAGCTTCCTGCGCAAAGGCCAGAAAGCGCGGCTCGAGCAGACGCTCGGGTGCCACATACATTAGCTGGTAGCGCCCCTCACGAGCACGCTTGAGCACGGTATTTTGCTGAGCCGGAGTAAGGCTGGAGTTGAGATAGCTGGGCCGCGCACCCGCCGCGAGCAACGCACGGGTCTGGTCCTCCATAAGCGACAGCAACGGACTCACCACAAAGGTGATGCCGGGCAGCATGAGCGCGGGCACCTGGTAGCAAATGGACTTGCCGGCGCCCGTGGGCATAACACCCAGCGCATCGCGACCGGCAAGAATCGCATCGACCATGCGGTCCTGCCCCGGGCGAAACGAGGTGTAGCCAAAATAGGCGCCGAGCGTGTCGAGCGCCATCTGCTGCATGCTATCGGTCATGGTTTCCTAACGTCCAAGTCAACTGCCGCCGATTATACGCCGCCACGCGGACAGCAGCACACGGCCGCCGCCCAGACTAGTCGTTTAAGAACGCCCCCAACGGCTAATCTCTTGACAAGCGCGGAATTATCGTAGGTTGAGCATAAGTCAGCGAAAACGCCCCTAGGCGAGCAAGGTGACGTGAAAGAGGAGGGAAGCGTACTTTTGTGAGGCTTCGGTAGTTTGTGTGACAAGGGGCTAGCCTAGGCAGCAACGCTCTTCG
>URGY01000068.1 GCA_900547505.1 uncultured Collinsella sp. | reverse complement strand
AGGAACTCTTGGAGCTCGCCGGTCTGCCCAGCTCCGCTGCCGAGGTTCTTCCCGGCCAGCTTTCGGGCGGCCAGCGTCAGCGCGTCGCAATTGCCCGTGCCCTGTCGCTGAACCCCGATGCCATCATCGCCGACGAGCCCACCTCGGCTCTGGACGTTTCGGTCCGCGCGCAGATTCTGAACCTGCTGACCGACCTTAAGAAGGAGCTCGGCCTGGCCATGGTGTTCATCAGCCATGACATCCAGACGGTCCGCTATATCTCTGACGACATCATCGTTATGAATGGCGGCAAGATCGTCGAGCAGGGCGAGGCCAAGCAGGTCTTCCAGCACCCCCAGGACCCCTACACCAAGATGCTGCTCGGCGCTGCGCCGTCGCTGCTGCATCCCAAGCTCGGCGAGTAGCCTCGCTTTCCCTCCCGTGCGCCCGGTTCCCTTGCCGGGCGCACCTCCGTTGCGATTTCGAAAGGTTGGGTTCACGAGCCATGCCAAGTGCTCAGGAGCTACAACATCAATTTGGTGAATATCGAGGCGCCATGCCCCGTCCATCAGATTTCGATCTCTTTTGGAAGGATCGCATGGCCGAGGCCGACGCCGTCGGGCTTGACTATGCGATCGAGGCGGCATCGGTCACCGACGCCGTGACCTGCCAGCTTTTCGACCTCTGGTATACCGGCATGTGTGGCGCTCGCCTTCATGCCAAGTACCTTAAACCCGTCTCGGACGAGCCCGTGCCATTGGTACTTCAGTTCCATGGGTATCCAGGTGCAAGCCGCAGCTGGTTTGAGCAGGCATCGTTTGCGGGCATGGGCATGGCACTCATCGCCCTCGACTGCCCCGGCCAAGGAGGTCCCTCCGAGGACATTGGCGGATTTGAGGGCACAACGGTTGCGGGCCATATCGTCGCCGGTATCGACGGCGACCCGGCCAACCTCTACTATGTCCGCTTGCACCAAGATATTCGCATCCTGTGCCGCATCGTTCGCGAGCTCGAGGGCATCGATCTTGCCCGTGTGTTTGTGAACGGCGCGTCGCAGGGCGGCGGTTTGGGCATTGCGACCTGCGCACTTAACAGCGAGCTTATCAATCGCGCCGCCATCCTCTATCCCTTCCTGTCAGATTTCCGCCTGGTCTGGGATTTGGATGCCGACGACATTGCCTACGAGGGCCTGCGCTATTGGTCTCGCTGGTTTGACGAGGACTCGACTCGTATTGACGAAGCCTATGCCAAGCTGGCGTACTTCGATTCCAAGAACTTTGCCCCCATGGTCAAATGCCCTGTGCTGTTTGGCACCGGCACAGCCGATATTGTCTGTCCGCCAGCGACGCAGTTTGCGGTCTATAACAACCTGACCTGTGAAAAGCGTCATGAGTTCTTTGAAGGCTTTGGCCACGAGGAGATTCAGGATTTTGACGATCTGATCATTCCGTTTTTCTGCAAGGGAGGGGAGGCTCATGTCTAAGTGCGAGAGCAATGTCAATGAGCTGATTGTCCCCGGGCTCGTGGGAATTCCTGGAACGGTTTCGTCAAGGCTCGCAGAATATCGGGACTGGCGCGGTGGTGTCCAAGCAGATGTTTCTGATTTAGAGACATGCGCTTCGAATCTTGAGATTCAAGGCCTGGCCATTACGGCGATTGATTTTGTTAACCCCTGCGCCCGTTACTCGGAGGTTTCCTTTGAGCTCGGTGACGATGCGATTCACGCTCGTTTGATCGAGCCTGTCGGTCGTGCCCGAGTATCTGAGCGCGTGCCGCTGTGCCTGATGTTCCACGACATCGATCGGCCTGTGCGCGGCTGGCATCACATGACGAGATTTGCCGCCATGGGGTATGCCGTCCTCGCGCTGGATGACGATGTTGCTGGTGCGGACGACCTGCGGCGGGGGATTTCTTCGCCCGCTTTTGTCGAGCGCGTCCGTTGGGGTTGCGCGCTGGCGAAGGTGGCGCGCAATCTTGATGGCATGGACCCCGACCGCATCTTTGCATGGGGCGAGGGCCTTGGCGGCGGAGTCGCGCTGGCGGTTTCTGCTCTGGACGAGCGGGGCCTTGCCTGCACGGCGGTTGCCAATCCAATTCCCGGTGGTCTCGAGGCTCTGTCGTCTCGGGTGCGCGGATCGGTGCTCATGGGCACATCGCTTATGGATGCCGTGAGCGATCCCAAGGGCCAGTTTGCCGTGTTCAACGGTCTTGAGTGTGACCGGAGGCATATCATCTATGCCAAATACGCTCACGAGCGCATCAATGCGTTCGAAAACGAAGTCGTCGACTTTTTTAACCAAACGTTCTACCCGTGTTCTTTGGCCTAGACGGCCTGGACACTGCCAACAAGAGTGGGTGGCATAGGGTCGCCCGCCAGACAACTAAGGAGATTCTTGTGGCAACTCAGAAATTCACCGGCGTTATCCCTCCCGTCGTTGTTCCCGATACCGAAGACCACCAGCTCGACGTTGCCTCCTTTGAGCGCAGCATCAACCGCATGATCGATGCCGGCGTCGATGGCCTGTTCTTCCTGGGCTCCTCGGGCGAGGTCGTCTTCTCCACCGACGAGCGTCGTCGTCAGATCATCGCCGAGGCCGTCCGTATCGTCAATCACCGCGTGCCTGTTCTGGTCGGCATCATCGACACCGAGACCGAGCGCATGATCGAGCACGGCAAGGTCGCTCAGGAGCTGGGCGCCGATGCCCTCGTCGCCACCTGCCCGTTCTATGCCCTGCAGGGCATGACCGAGGTCGAGGAGCACTTCCGTATCCTGCACGAGGAGCTTGACCTGCCCATCTTCGCCTATGACATTCCCGTGTGCGTCCACACCAAGCTCCCCTGGAAGCTCCTTGCCAAGCTCGGCGCCGAGGGCGTTCTGGCCGGCGTCAAGGATTCCTCGGGTGATGACATTTCGTTCCGCTACCTCGTCCAGGAGAACGAGAAGAACGGCCATCCGATGAGCATTCTCACCGGTCACGAGGTTGTTGTCGACGGCGCCTACCTCGGTGGCGCCGACGGTTCCGTCCCGGGTCTCGCCAACGTTGAGCCCGAGGGCTACGTGCGTCAGTGGAAGGCCGCTCAGGCTGGTGACTGGGCTACCGTCAAGGCCGAGCAGGATCGCCTCAACGAGATTTCGCACATCTGGGATGTCACCTCGGGCGTCCAGGGCTATGCCGGTGGCGTCGGCGCCTTCAAGACCGCTATGAACCTCATGGGTATCTTCGACAGCCCGACCATGCCGCGCCCGGTGAAGGCCATGACCGGCGAGAACGTCGAGGCGATTAAGAAGGTCCTCCAGGACAACGGTCTCCTGTAAAGCTTCCCCAGGCACCCGATCTTGGGGCTCAAGTGGTCGGGCGTGACCCATTAGGTCAACGCCCGACCACTTTCACCCCAACCTCGGGCACCTGGGAAACCTTTACTGAGTTGCGGCGATAACACCGCCTTCATTTCCTGTAGTTGTTTTTATCTCCTAAGGAGAGCGACATGGAGAACAAGTACGTCTGCTCTGTCGATATCGGCGGAACTAAGATCGCGACTGCCATCATGGAGTACCCGGCTGACGGCAGCGTGCCCCATCCCGTTTTTGAGGCCGAGGTTCCTACCGAGGCCCAGGAGGGCGGCGAGGCCGTCTTCCAGCGTATCGAGGCGTCCATCAAGGCTGCTCTCGAGGCGAACCCCGATGTCGAGGTCCTTGGCGTCGGTATCGGTGCCGCCGGCGTCGTCGATCCCAAGACGGGCGCCATCGCGTATGCCAATGAGATCATGCCCGGCTGGTCCGGCGTTCAGTTGGGGCCGCGTCTGCGCGAGGACCTCGGTCTTCCCGTTGCCGTCGTAGGCGACGTGCAGGCTCATGCTCTGGGCGAGGCCCACTGGGGCGTCGGCAAGGGCAAGTTCTCCGTCTTGTGTCTTGGCATCGGTACGGGCATCGGCGGCGCATATGTCGAGAACGGCCGCGTGATGCAGGGCTTCCATGGTGCTGCCGGCCATATGGGCCACATCGAGTGCTCGGCTGCCGCCGGCATTCCCTGCGCCTGCGGGCGTTCCGGCCATCTGGAGTCGGTTGCTTCGGGCACTTCCATTGGTCGAATGTACGATGAGCGTTTTGGCCGCGTCGACCCCAGCCGTCCTTCGGTCGGTCGCGATGTGAACGACCTGTGCCGTGCGGGCGACGCAAAGGCGACCGAGGTCATCCATGACGCCGGCTTTGCGCTGGGCGCCAGCTTGGGCTCGCTCGCTAACATCCTGGACCCTGAGGTCATCGTGCTTTCGGGCGGCGTGATTCACCAAGGTCCCGATTGGCGTTCACAGACGTGGAAGGATTCGGTGCACGAAGGCTATGCCAGCCAGGCGCTCGATCCGCTTCAGGACACGCCGATCCTCATCGGTTCTCTGGAGGGCGACGCGCCGCTTATCGGTGCAGCCGAACACCTTCTTGCGTCGTTGAAGTAAACATAACTACCAAGTGCGCCTTCTGAGGTGCCGCAGATTGACGTGAAAGAGGAGCGAAGCGTACTTCGGTACGCGAGCGACGGTTTGAACGTCAAGGTGCGGTGTCTCAGAAGGCTGTTTTGAGAAAGGTTGAGTCGAACATGACCGTTGATCCTTTGATCCAGTCCCTGAAGGGCAAGCTCGTCGTGAGCGTTCAGGCGTATATGGGCGAGCCGCTTCGTACGCCCGAGACCATGGCTCAAATGTCTCGCGCTTGCGAGCTCGGCGGCGCTGCCGCCATTCGCTGCCAGGGCCTTGCCGACATTGCCGCCATTAAGGGTCGCTGTGAGGTTCCCGTCATCGGCCTGTGGAAGGATGGGCACGAGGGCGTTTACATCACGCCGACGCTGCGTCACGCTCGCGCCTGCGTTGCTGCCGGTGCCGATATCGTGGCGATCGACGCCACCGATCGTCCGCGCCCCGATGGCAAGACGGTCGAGGATACCTTCCGTCCGCTGCACGAGGAGGGTGTGCTCCTGATGGCGGATTGTGCCACCATCGAGGATATTCGCCGTGCTGTTGATATGGGCTTTGACCTGGTATCCACCACGCTTTCTCACGGCGTCGCCGCCATCGACTGCACCATGGCCGATGGCCCCGACCTGCCGCTCCTGCGTCAGGCGACTGAGGAATTCCCCGGCCTTCCCATCATTTGTGAGGGTCGCGTGCATACGCCCGAGGAGGCTCGCGCCGCGATCGATGCTGGCGCCTGGGCCGTTGTCGTCGGCACCGCCATCACGCACCCCACGAGTATTACAAGTTGGTTCAAGGCTGCGCTTGAGGCGTAAGACAGACCTCGTATCCGCTCGGGGCGGTATACTCAATATAGGCAATTGACCGCGCGGGATCCGGGTTGCTGGGTCCCGCGCTTGTTTTCGGGAGGCAGCACATGCAAAAGGGAGATGCCATGGATGCGGCGGAGCGCTCGGAGCGCATCCCCGATATCGTCATCATCACCGGAATGTCCGGATCGGGCCGCACACAGGCCATGCACGTGTTCGAGGACATGGGCTATTTTTGCATCGATAACCTGCCTCCGCGTCTCATCGCCCAGCTTGCCGAGCTCGTCGGCATCAATACGGGCGTGGGCAGGCATCTCGCCGTCACCTGCGATTTGCGTAGCCAGGGGCTGTTTGACGAGTTGCTCGATGCGGTCGCCGCGCTCGAAGAGCGCGAGATGAGCTGCGACATCGTGTTCTTGGAGGCTTCTGACGAGGTGCTGATTCGTCGCTACAGCGAAAATCGCCGCCGTCATCCCATTGCCAAGCCGGGGGAGACTACGGCCGATGCCATTCAGCGCGAGCGCCTTCAGCTGCAGGGCGTGCGCGACCGAGCCGATATGATTATCGACACGAGCCGTCTGCGCACCTCTGCGCTGCGCAACAAGCTACGTATGGCATTTTCCGAGCTGTCCGACCAACAGCTCATGGACGTCCACGTATTCTCGTTTGGCTTTAAGCACGGCATGCCCGTCGAGGCGGACATTATGATCGATGTCCGCTTCCTGCCTAATCCGTTCTACGATCCCGAGATGCGCACGATGACCGGTCTCGATAAAAAGGTCTCCGATTTTGTTCTGGACCATCCCAAGACGCAGGAGTTTTGGAAGGCTTGGACACAGCTGCTCGATACGGTGATGCCGGGCTATATCGCGGAGGGCAAGCCGCAGCTTTCTATCGCCATCGGCTGTACAGGCGGCCAGCACCGCAGCGTTGCCATTGCCGAAGCCACGGCACGTTATTTGGAAGGTGCCCAATATCACGTGAGCATTTCCCATCGCGACCTGTCGCGCGCCAACACGAAGGCATAGGCCTGCATGTCGTTTACCGCTGAGGTGCGCGACGAGCTTGCGCGCTGCGAACCCGAATGTGAATACTGCGACTTGTCGACGCTTGCCGCCCTCACGCGCGTGAGCGGTACGCTCTCGCTTACCGGCTCTGGGCGGTATCGTTTGACGGTCGCGACCGAGACGGGCGCCGTCGCGCGCACGATGATCACACTGACGCATCGCATCCTTAAGCTCAAAACGGAGTTCACCGTCCGTAAATCTGTATTGCATAAGGTTCGAAACTACCTCATCACCTTGCCCGATCAACCCGACCTGGACAAGGCTCTGGTGCTGCTTGGCATTCTCGACCGCAGGGGAGGGCTCGTCGCCGGTGTTCCCCGGCACATCGTTGCCCGTCCCTGCTGCAGGCTTGCCTACATCCGCGGCGCGCTCATCGCGGGCGGTTTCGTGGCCGATCCCCGCGGCGACTTTCATTTGGAGATCGCGGTGCAGGGCGAGCAATATGCCAAGGGGCTTTGCGATCTGTTGGAGCAGATTGGGGTCCATGCTCGTGTTAATGCGCGGCGGGGGTCATATGCCGTGTACATTAAGAGCGCCGAGGAAATCGAGCATCTATTAAAGCTGATTGGTGCCAAGCGCAGCGTTGCCGAGATTGAGGAGGCGCGCGCGGTCAAGTTGGTTAAGAACGATGTGAACCGTCGCGTGAACGCCGAGCTCGCCAACCAGACCAGAAGCGCCGGTGCTGCCCAGCATCAGCTTGCGCTTATCGATGAGCTCGAGCAGCGAGGCCTTCGCGATGCGCTTCCGGATGCCTTGGCGGTCTTTTGCGACCTGCGCGAGCGCTATCCCGATCTTTCGCTGCGTGATTTAGGGGAGATGGCTGACCCTCCCTTGTCGAAGTCGGCCCTCTACCATCGTGTTTTACGGCTTGAAAAGCTCATTGAAGCAAACAGGTAGATTAAAGTATCGACTTATATACGGATTTAGCTGCTGTTTTAGTATTTAAAACGTTTTAACGTAAATTTGATTTTCAATTTCGAGCATTCTCGTGAAATTCAAGTCAAAAAAAAGGTATATTAGGCGAGTGGTTAGTTTGTGGGCCTCAACGGCGGGCGCTGTAGCTCGCGGGGGCCTTACGAAAGGAGACACAATGGCAGTAAAGGTTGCTATTAACGGCTTCGGTCGCATCGGTCGTCTGGCCTTCCGTCAGATGTTCGGTCATGAGGGCTCCGAGATCGTCGCTATCAACGACCTCACCTCTCCCGATATGCTCGCTTACCTGCTGAAGTACGACTCCACGCAGGGCAACTACGCTCGCGATCACGAGGTCGTTGCTGGCGAGGATTCCATCACCGTTGACGGCAAGGAGATCAAGATCTACAAGGAGGCCGACGCCAACAACCTGCCTTGGGGCGACCTCGACGTCGACGTCGTTCTCGAGTGCACCGGCTTCTACACCAGCAAGGCTAAGGCTCAGGCCCACATCAACGCTGGCGCCAAGAAGGTCGTCATCTCCGCTCCGGCCGGCAGCGATCTGCCCACCATCGTGTACAACGTCAACCATGAGACGCTGACCGCTGAGGACAACATCATCTCCGCTGCTTCCTGCACCACCAACTGCCTCGCCCCGATGGCCAAGGGTCTGAACGACTTCGCTCCCATCGTGTCCGGCATCATGACCACCATTCACGCCTGGACTGGCGACCAGATGCCGCTCGACGGCCCGCAGCGCAAGGGCAACAAGCGTCGTAGCCGCGCCTGCGCCGTCAACATCGTCCCCAACACCACCGGTGCTGCCAAGGCTATCGGCCTGGTTCTCCCCGAGCTCAACGGTAAGCTCATCGGTGCCGCCCAGCGCGTCCCGACGCCGACCGGCTCCATCACCAACCTCTACGCCGTCGTTGACAAGAAGGTCACCGTCGACGAGGTCAACGCCGCTATGAAGGCCTACGCTGCCACCATCTCCGAGACCTTCGGTTACAACGAGGACGACATCGTCTCCACCGACATCATCGGCGAGACCCACGGCTCCATCTTCGACGCCACTCAGACCATGTGCTCTGACCTCGGCAACGGCCAGACCCTCGTTCAGGTCACCTCTTGGTACGACAACGAGAACTCCTACACCTCTCAGATGGTCCGCACCATCAAGTACTTCGAGAAGTTCGTTGCTTAATTTAGCTTTTAGCGAATAGCTCGTTGAGCGTCTAAAGAAGGGCGCGGCCTTATAGGGCTTACACCCTAGGGTCGCGCCCTTTTTATAAGAAATCGTCTGCCGTAATGGGAGGCAGACACGTACGAAAGGTAGAAGCAAACATGGCCTTTACCAAGAAGACCGTCCGCGACATCGATGTCGACGGAAAGCGCGTTCTCGTCCGCGTTGACTTTAACGTGCCTATCAAGGATGGCGTCGTTGGCGACACCACCCGTATCAAGGCTGCCCTGCCCACCATCAACTACCTCGTCGAGCACAACGCTCGCGTCATCCTCATGAGCCACCTCGGCCGTCCCGAGGCTGTCTCTTATACACATCTGACGCTGCCGACGAATAGCCTT
>URGY01000067.1 GCA_900547505.1 uncultured Collinsella sp. | reverse complement strand
ATCTACACAAGGCTATTCGTCGGCAGCGTCAGATGTGTATAAGAGACAGGGGCAAGGAGATCGTCCTCGAGAAGATCGAGTTCGCTAAGCCCGTTATCGACGTTGCCATCGAGCCCAAGACCAAGGCCGAGCAGGACAAGATGTCCCTTGCTCTGACCAAGCTCGCCGAGGAGGACCCGACCTTCCAGGTGTCCACCAACCACGAGACCGGCCAGACCATCATCGCCGGCATGGGCGAGCTGCACCTCGAGATCATCGTCGACCGTCTGCTCCGCGAGTTCAAGGTTGACGCTAACGTTGGTAAGCCCCAGGTTGCCTACCGCGAGACCGCTGGTCACGACGTCGAGAAGGCTGAGGGCAAGTTCGTCCGTCAGTCCGGCGGTCGCGGTCAGTACGGCCACGCCGTCATCAAGCTCGAGAAGATGGAGGAGGGCTTCGGCTACGAGTTCGTCAACGCTATCGTCGGCGGCGTCGTGCCCAAGGAGTACATCCCGTCCATCGACAAGGGCATCCAGGAGGCCCTGAACACCGGTGTTATCGCCGGCTTCCCGGTCCTCGACGTTAAGGTCACTCTGTTCGACGGTTCTTACCACGAGGTCGACTCCTCCGAGGCCGCCTTCAAGATCGCCGGTTCCATGGCTATCAAGGACGCCCTCAAGAAGTCCGATCCGCAGCTGCTCGAGCCGATCATGGCTGTCGAGGTCGAGACCCCCGAGCAGTACATGGGCGACGTTATGGGCAACCTCTCCGGTCGCCGCGGCAAGATCGAGGGCATGGAGGATCGCAAGAACAGCAAGCTCATCCGTGCCAAGGTGCCGCTGGGCGAGATGTTCGGTTACGCTACCGACCTTCGCTCCCAGACCCAGGGCCGTGCATCCTACACGATGCAGTTCGACTCTTATGAGCCCGCGCCCAAGTCCATCGTGGACGAGGTCATGAGCAAGAACGCCTAAGTTCGAGCTCCCTGTTACGTAATCCGCGAGAACGTCTCTCGCACTCTTTGGAGGTTTAAGTTGGCTACCCAGAAGATCCGCATTCGCCTCAAGGGCTATGATCACGAGGTCGTCGATCAGTCCGCGAAGCTCATCGTCGAGACCGCTCAGAAGACTGGCGCTCGCGTTTCCGGTCCTGTCCCCCTGCCCACCGAGCGCAACCTGTACACGGTTATCCGCTCGCCGCACGTGAACAAGGACTCTCGTGAGCAGTTCGAGATGCGCACCCACAAGCGCCTCATCGACATCCTCGACCCCACCTCGGGCACCGTTGATTCGCTCATGCGTCTCGACCTTCCCGCTGGCGTCGACATCGACATCAAGCTCTAAGCGATATCGCTCATAGCTTAAAGGGCCCCGCTGCCATTACGGTAGCGGGGCCCTTTTGTTTTGAGTTTAGATTTTGGGATAGCGAATTCGTCTGCCGAGCCGACGGCTGCGGCGCCCTATTCGCTCAGGGGGCGTAAGGATGCTTCTTCGAAGTGGAAGACGCACAAGCCGCTCTCGGTCTCAATGCTTGCGCGGCCGCAATCGTCGACCGTTCTAAATATGCCTCGTGCCAGCTCGTCTCCAGCGGGGGAGCGGGCGATAACGTGCTTCCCGATCCAATTGAGGTGAGCGATATATTCGTCGTGGACGGGCGCGAGCGGACCAGCGTCTTCTTCCTTGGCGTTGAGGCGCTCTGCCCAGGTATCTACAGCGTCTATAACTGCGTGATAGACCTCATCGAGGAGCATGTCGACGGCGGGAACGTTCTTGTTGAGGTCTGACAGGCCGATTGCCGGCAGGCCGCCATCGGGAACCTCCGCGGGCACATAGTTCACGTTAACGCCGATGCCACAGACCGCAAAGGGGTTGCCTTCGTTATCGCGTGCGGCCTCGACCAGAATGCCGCCGAGCTTGCGTCCTCGCGCGACCAGATCGTTGGGCCATTTAAGGCGAATCTCGTTTGCAAGACCTTGCTTTTCGAGCGCCTCGAGCACCGCTAGGCCGCTGACGGCGGCAAGACCAGAGTACTTGGCGGGATCAACACGTGGGCGCAGGACAATCGAAAGCAATAGGTTGCCGGCGGTTGAATCCCACTTGTGGCCGCGTCGGCCGCGTCCTGCTGTCTGAGCCCGGGCGGCAAGTCCCGTGCCGTGCGTCGCTCCCTGTTTTCCTGCTTCGAGCAGGTCATCGTTGGTCGATCCGGTTACGTCGACTATCGTCAATTTGGCATCCATAACGGCTGCTACCTCCTTAATGAATAAGTGAATAACGCAATAGTGTCGAGAGATAAACACAATGTGAAGCCTTTGTCGCATTTGGACAATTTAATGTTAACACGTCAACAACGACTAAAATGCGCTATCCTCTCTTGGTCGATGTAAACACGTCAACAACTCAAAGGAGGCTAGTGATGGGTTTCACGATTCTTGGAACAGGCTCGGCGCTTCCTGAGCGTAGCGTTTCCAATGACGAGCTGTCTGAGTTCCTCGATACCTCGGATGAGTGGATTTTTACCCGCACCGGTATCAAGAGCCGCCACGTCTGCACCACCGAGTCACTTGACGCCCTTGCCATAGCGGCGAGCGAGCGGGCACTCCAGGTGTCCGGAATCGACGCGAGCCAGCTGGATCTGATCGTCTGCTCGACGACGACGGGTGACCACCTTGTTCCCGCTGAGGCGTGTGCCGTTGCTGAGCGACTAGGCGCGACGTGCCCTGCCTTCGATGTCTCGGCGGCTTGTGCCGGCTTCGTGTTTGCGCTCGATGTCGCCGAGGGCTATATCGCTCGCGGTCGCGCCAGGCACGTGCTGGTCGTTGCGGCCGAGCAGATGACGCGCGCACTCGATTGGACCGACCGTGCCACGTGCGTGCTCTTTGGCGATGGCGCGGGCGCTGCAGTCATGGAGGCCGGGGGAGAGAATCCCCTTGCCGTTGAGCTTTCGACCGCACCCGATGTCGAGACGTTGCGCGTTCCCGGGCTGGATGGCACCTCGCCATTCAAGGTTCCCTCGGACTGCCAGAGTGTGCTTTCCATGAACGGCCGTCGCGTGTTCAAGTTTGGTGTCAATGCCATCTGCGACACGGTCAACAAGCTCGCCTGCGACGCGAGTATCGCGGTCGAGGACATCGATCATTTTGTATTCCATCAGGCTAACGAACGAATCCTGAGTCAGGCGGTCAAGCGCCTCGGCGTGCCAGACGAGCGCGTGGTTCGAACGCTGCGCGAGACCGGCAACATTTCGAGCGCCTGCATTCCCTTTGCGCTTGACCGGCTGGCACGTACCGACGCACTGAATGCGGGCGACACCATCGCCCTCGTTGGATTTGGCGCCGGTCTGGATATAGGTGGCTATCTGCTTCGTTGGAAGTAGTCGCACATAGGAAATAAAAACGCCCCTAGGGCACAAACAAAGGAGAACTACCATGGCAGATCAGAAGACCTTCGAGCGCGTTTGCGACGTTATCCGCGAGACCGCCGGCCTTGACGACGTCGAGATGAAGCCAGAGTCCACGCTCGAGGAGATTGGTCTTGACAGCCTGGGCACCGTCGAGATCCTCGTCGCCGTCGAGGACGAGTTTGGCATCCAGCTCGATACCGAGGAGAACCCCAAGACGGTCGGCGAGTTCGCCGATACGGTCGAGGCGGCATTGGAGAAGTAGAGATGCTCAAGACTCCTCTCTGCGATCTGCTCGGCATCGAAAAGCCCGTGTTCCAGGGCGGTATGGCCTGGATTGCCGACGCCTCGCTGGCATCGGCCGTATCCGAGGCGGGCGGCCTAGGCATCATCGCGGCTATGAATGCCGACGCCAACTGGCTTCGCGACCAGATTCATGAGCTGCGCACCAAGACGGATAAGCCCTTTGGCGTCAACGTCATGCTCATGAGCCCGTTCGCCGACGAGGTCGCCCAGGTCGTGATTGACGAGCGGGTGCCGGTCGTCGTGACGGGTGCCGGCAATCCCGCCAAGTACATGAAGGCGTGGAACGAGGCGGGCATCAAGGTCATCCCGGTCGTTGCCTCGGTGGCGCTGGCGCGCCTCGTGGCACGTCGTGGAGCCACCGCCGTGGTTGCCGAAGGCACCGAATCGGGTGGACATATTGGCGAGACATCGACGATGGCGCTCGTTCCGCAGGTTGTCGACGCGGTCGATATCCCCGTTGTGGCAGCTGGCGGTATCGCCGATGGTCGCGGCGTGGCAGCGGCCTTTATGCTCGGTGCCGCCGGCGTCCAGGTGGGTACGCGCTTTCTGGTCGCAGACGAGTGCACCGTCTCGGAGCAGTACAAAGAGATGGTCCTGAAGGCCAACGATACTTCGACGCGTGCGACCGGTCGCTCGACGGGACATCCAGTGCGCGCCCTCAAGAGCCCCTTCACCAACGCCTATGCCAAGAGCGAGGGTTCCGGCGCGAGTGCCGAGGAGCTCGGTGCTATGGGAACCGGTGCGCTGCGTAAGGCCGCCAAGGACGGCAACTACGAAGAGGGTTCGTTTTTGTGTGGACAGATTGCCGGCATGGTCAACGAGCGTCAGAGCGCACGCGAAATCGTTGACGATCTGGTCGATGGCGCCGAGCGCGTCCTGAAGGGTGCGTCCGCATGGGTAGCGTAGCGTTTCTGTTTGCCGGCCAGGGTGCCCAACACCCCGCGATGGGCGTCGACCTGGTCGAGGCATCGCCGGCGGCTGCCGAGGTGTTCGCGATCGCCGACGAGGTGCGCCCGGGGACCAGCGAGCAGTGCCGGAGCGCCTCCAAGGAGGAGCTCTCGCAGACCGAGAACACGCAGCCTTGCGTGTTCGTGCACGACTTGGCTGTCGCCGTCGCCCTGCGCGAGCGCGGCGTGGTGCCTGCCGCCTGTGCGGGATTCTCGCTGGGCGAGGTCGCTGCACTCACCTTTGCGGGGGCATTCGATACGCGAGCGGGTTTTGAGCTCGTGTGTGAGCGCGCGGCATTGATGGCCACGGCGGCCGAGCGTCACCCCGGCGGCATGCGCGCCGTCATCAAACTTGATGCTGCGCAAGTCGAGAACCTGGCTGCGCAGGCCGGCGAGGACTGCTGGCCGGTCAACTACAACAGTCCCCAGCAGACGGTTGTGGCCGGAGCGCCCGATGCGCTGCAGACCCTCGACGTCCTAGTAAAAGAGGCTGGCGGCCGCGCCATGAAGGTCGCGGTGTCGGGTGCATTTCATAGCCCCTATATGGCCGAGGCGACAGAGGGGCTGGCGACGTATATCCAAGTCGGCCACGTGCCGTCTCCGCTGCTGATTCCGGTCATGGCAAACATGACGGCGGCGCCCTATCCGGCGGACCCGCGAGCGGCATCGGATGTCTTGGCCAATCAGGTGAGACATGCCGTGCGCTGGGTCGACACGCTGCACACTCTGCAGGATCAAGGCATCGACACGTTTATTGAGGTCGGCCCTGGCAAAACGTTGTCGGGCCTGGTCAAGCGTACGCTGAGCGACGTTCGCGTGTATTCGTGCGAAACGGCCGAGCAGGTCGCAGCTATTGCCGACGAGCTCGCATAGTCCACAGGGCTGTAACCCGAAAGGAATGACATGGGCAACTCGAACAACGGCGCGCTCGAGCGCAACGACTCACGTCGCGTGGCACTGGTCACGGGCGGCTCGCGGGGTATCGGCCGCGCCTGCGCTGTCGGTCTGGCGGAGGACGGCTTTGATATCGCCGTCGTCTATGCCGGTAGCGTCGATGCGGCGCGCGAGACGTGCGAAGCCTGCGAGGCGGCTGGCGCTACGGCACGCGCATATCAATGCGACGTGGCCGATCCCGCTGCCGTCAACGCGTGCGTGGAAACGGTCCTCAACGACTTTGGCTCCATTTGGGCGCTCGTCAACAACGCCGGCATCACCCGCGATGGCCTGCTCATGCGCATGGGCGATGACGCCTTCGACCGCGTGCTCGATGTCAATCTTAAAGGCACGTTCAATACGACGCGCGCGCTCACCAAGACCTTTATGCGCCAGCGCGGCGGTTGCGTCGTCAACATGAGCTCGGTCGTGGGCCTGATGGGCAATGCCGGGCAATCAAACTATGCTGCCTCCAAGGCGGGCGTGATCGGTCTGACCAAGGCGGTGGCGCGCGAGCTTGCGCCCCGCGGCGTACGAGTGAACGCGGTCGCACCCGGGTTTGTCGAGACCGATATGACGGCAAAGCTATCGGATAAGGTGCGTGCAGCGTGCGAGGAGCAGATTCCCCTGAGGCGCATGGCGCGCCCCGAGGAAGTGGCCGGCGTGGTGCGCTTTTTGGCGAGTGATGCGGCTGCCTACATTACGGGCGAGGTCGTGCGCGTCGACGGCGGAATGGCGATGTAGAAACCAGGGCCGAACAACGGCTTGAATGAGGAGACCATGATGGAACAGAGAGTTGCAATCACCGGCATCGGTGCCGTATCGCCGCTCGGCAACACGGCGCTTGCCACCTGGGCGGCCATGTGCGCCGGCACGTGCGGTATCGGCCCGATCACGCACTTCGATACCGATGCGTTTGCCGTCAAGGTGGCGGCCGAGGTCAAGGGCTTTGACGGCAACGATTACTTTGGCAAGCGTGACGCCAAGCACCTGGACCCCTGCGTTCAGTTTGCGATGGCGGCGTCGGACGAGGCCATGCACGATGCGGGCTTTGATGCCGAAGGCGCCATCGATCGCGAGCGCCTGGGCGTCTACGTGGGCTCGGGCGTGGGCGGCATGCAGACGCTTGTCGACAACGTCCATACGATTGCCGATCGCGGGCCTCGTCGTGCATCGCCCTATATGATCGCGATGATGATCCCCAACATGGCATCGGGCAATATCGCAATCCGCCACAAGGCAAAGGGCCCGACCCTGCCCGTGGTGACCGCGTGCGCAACCTCGGCCCATGCGGTGGGCGAGGCGTTCCGCGCCATCAAGCACGGCTATGCCGATGCAATCCTGGCCGGCGGCGCCGAGGCGGCTATTATCCCCGATGCCGTTGCGGGCTTTACGTCCTGCCGCGCATTGACCACCAACCCCGATCCCGCGACGGCTTGCCGCCCGTTCGATGCTGACCGCGACGGCTTTGTGATGGGCGAGGGCGCCTGCGTGCTGGTACTCGAGAGCATGGAGCATGCGCAGGCGCGCGGTGCGCACATTTATGCCGAGGTCGTGGGCTACGGCAACACCGATGATGCCTATCACATCACGAGCCCCGATCCCGAGGCTGCTGGCATTGCCCGCGCGATATCGCTGGCGGTGGCCGAGGGCGATGTCAAGCCTTCCGAGGGTCTCTACATCAATGCCCACGGCACCTCGACCAAGCTCAACGATTCGTCCGAGACGGCGGGCATTAAGCGTGCGCTCGGCGAGGACGCGGCGCGCGCCGCGCATGTCTCGTCGACCAAGTCGATGACCGGCCACATGATCGGTGCCACGGGCGCCATCGAGGTCATGGCCTGCGCCATGGCGCTCGAGCAGGGCGTGGTACCCCCGACCATTAACTACCACACGCCCGATCCCGCCTGCGATCTTGACTACACGCCCAATCGCGCGGTTCGCGCCGACCTTACCTGGGCGCTTTCGACCAACCTGGGCTTTGGCGGGCACAACGCCGCCATCGCGCTGCGTAGATATACGAGGAGTTAGAGCATGGATTCCAAAAGACTTGCCGAGATAGCCGATGTTATGGAGGACCGCGGCCTCACGCGCGTACGCGTTGAGGAGCCCGATGGCACCGCGGTCGAACTCGAGCGCGCGAGCGCCGCGCAGCCTGTCGCCGTGCCCATGCCTATGCCAGGTGCCGTGACTGCTCCGGCGGTGGCTCCTGTCGCCATGCCTGCCGCCGCACCGGAGCCCGCCGCGCAGACACCTGCGGCCGCGCCGGAGCTTAAGGGCACCGAGGTGACCGCTCCCATGGTCGGCGTTTTCTATGCTGCCCCGGCGCCGGGCGTCGAGCCGTTTGTGCGCGTGGGCTCTAAGGTCAAGGCCGGCGAGACTCTCTGCATCATCGAGGCCATGAAGGTTCTCAACGAGGTGACGGCCGAGGCAGACGGCGAGGTGCTCGAGATCTGCGTGGCCGACGGCGACCTCGTGGAGTTTGGCAGCTGCCTCATGAGGATCGGATAGGTGATATCCATGAACAAAGAAGAGCTTAAAGAACTGTTGCCGCATCGCGAACCGATGCTTTTGCTCGATGAGGCCGAGCTGGTGGGCGACGAGGCCCACGGCAAGATCACGATCACGGGCGACGAGTACTTTTTGCAGGGGCATTTTCCGGGAAACCCGGTCGTCCCCGGCGTGATTCAGTGCGAGATGCTCGCCCAGAACTGCTGCGTGTTGCTGATGGGCGATGAGGAGGCGCGCGGCGCGACGCCGTTCTACACGAGTCTGGACAAGGTGCGCTTTAAGCGTCCGGTGCGCCCGGGCGATACGGTTGATCTGGTGTGCTCCATCACGCGTGCGCGCGGGCCGTTCCGCTTTGCGACGGGTACTGCAAGCGTCAACGGTGAGGTCTGTTGCCGCGCCGACATGTCTTTTGCACTCATGCACGAAAGTTAAGGAAGGCTTCATGTTCGACAAAGTGCTCATCGCCAACCGCGGCGAGGTCGCGGTCCGTGTTATCCGCGCGTGCCGCGATATGGGCATCAAAACCGTCGCCGTCTATTCCACGTCCGATGCGGACGCGCTACACGTGCAACTTGCTGACGAGGCGTATTGCATCGGCGGTCCGCGTCTTTCCGAGAGCTACCTCAACGACGATGCCGTGCTTACCTGTGCCGTAAAGTCGGGAGCTAAGGCAATTCATCCCGGCTATGGCTTCTTTTCCGAGAAGGCGAGCTTCGTGCGTGACTGCGACAAGTATGGCCTGGCGTTTGTCTGTCTCTTATACACATCTGACGCTGCCGACGAATAGCCTTGTGTAGA
>URGY01000066.1 GCA_900547505.1 uncultured Collinsella sp. | reverse complement strand
GTAGTCTCGTGGGCTCGGAGATGTGTATAAGAGACAGGGGTTTGCCAAATCGCGCGGCGAGGACGAGGTCCTGCTGCCTGCCGTGGGCGACCGTGTGGCGGTGCGCCGCGCTCCCGGGCACGATATGGGCGTGATTGAGTGCGTGCTGCCGCGCCGTACGAGCTTTGAGCGTTGGCGCGGCCGTGCCCGCGGAGAGCGCCAGGTGCTCTGCTCCAACGTGGATAGCGTGCTAATCGTGCAGGCGCTCGGTGCCGGTGAGGTGCTGCTCGACCGCGTGGCGCGCTCGCTGGTGTTGGCGCTTGACTGCGATGCCGAGCCGGTGGTGGTGCTTACCAAAGCTGACCGCTGCGATGCCGAGGAGCTCGAGCGCGATCTGGACCGCGTGCGCCGCCTGGTGGGTCCGGACGTGCGCGTGATCGTGACGTCCTCTGCCGAGGGCCGCGGCCTGGACGAGGTCCGTGCCTGCGTGCCTGCCGGGGGCTGCGCCATGATTCTGGGCGAGTCGGGTGCCGGCAAGTCGACGCTGCTCAATGCACTGCTGGGCCACGATACGTTGGCGACCGGCGGTGTGCGCGAACGCGACGACCAGGGCCGTCACACAACCGTCGCGCGCGTGATGGTGGCGCTGCCGGGCGACGCCGGCGTGATCGCCGATGCCCCGGGCCTGCGCAGTCTACCGCTCGTGGGTCACGAGCGGGGTCTGGCGCGCGCCTTCCCCGAGATTGTCGAGGCATCGCGCGCGTGCCGGTTTGGCGATTGCACACATACCCATGAGCCGGGTTGTGCCGTTCGCGAGGCCGAGGACGCCGGGCAGATCGACAGCCTGCGTTTGGAAACGTTCCAAAACCTGGCGTCATCCATGCGCGTGAGCGCTCAAATGCTCGATCCCGATGTCCATCTGTAATTGATTTTTCCTATGACAGCCGTCTCCCAACTGTTCGGGAGACGGCTTTTTTGCTGCGGAAAAGCCTCGAAACATGCAGTTTGCTGACGTGCTGGCCAAAACCTTGCCACGAGCTTGACGGGCTGGTCAGCTTTTGGTCAGCGATTGGTTTGACATCGAAAACCAAGATCGCGATTGCGCCGCTTTGCGCTCTGACCGCCCAGACAATGGTGGTACGGGCATTCGCCCGGCACTGCCATGAGAGGAGCGGCCGTGAACAAGAGCAAGCGCATCGCCATCAGTCTGGTCGCGGGCGTGCTCGCTGCTCTGCTCTGCATGGTTTACGGCTCGTCGATCCGCTCGCAAGCCGAACAGGTCCAGGCTGAGACCTTGGCAAAGTACGGTGGCGATCGCGTCGAGGTATGCGTTGCGGCGCGTGATATCGATGTGGGCGAGACCCTCGATGAGACCAATGTCATAACCCAAGAATGGCTGACGAGTCTGCTGCCGCGTGACGCGGCGACCGAGCTGCGCCAGGTGCGCGGCGACGTGACGACTTCGCGTATTCCCAAAAACGCCGTGATCTGCAATGTCTACACCAAGGCCGAGAGCCACAAGCTCGAGGTGCCTAAGGGCAAAGTCGCCGTTTCGGTGGCGGTCGATGCCGAGCACTCGGTCGGCGGCGCCACGGGCGTGGGCAGCTACGTGGATGTGTATGTGCAAAAAGACGGCGTAACCGATCGACTGTGCGGCGCGTACGTGATCGATACCAGTGAGGATTCCGGTGCCACGCGCGAGGGCAAGATCGAATGGGTGACGCTGGCGGCTGACCCCGAAGACGTCAAGGAACTGCTGGGAGCCTCGGGCAAGGGAACGGTCAGCTTGACGATTCCCGCCACGGCGCGCGGCAAAAAGAGCGGAGGCGACGAGTGATGAAGGCGATCTGGCTTGCGTGCTGCGCGTGCGGCGATTACGGGCTGTTGCAGCGGGAAGTCGAGGGCCGTGACGCGGGTGCACAGGTGCTTCGCGTGGGTGACCTGGACGGGCTGGTTTCCATGGCGCGGGCGTTTCCGTCGCGTCGCGGAGCTGCCATCATCGCGGCGTCTCTGTTTGATATCGAAGATGTGCGCAAGACTGTTGCGCGCCTGACGGCCGAAGGCCGCGTGAGTCGCGTGGTCGTCTTGATAGAAGCGCTCGATCCGTCGGATATCGAGGGGCTGTTTCGCGCGGGGGCGACCGAGGTCATCGCTGCGCACAGTATATGCGGCAACGGGCGCGCGGGCGAGGGAACGGTTGATTCCGATCGGCGCATGACGATTGAGCCCGATGCTTTTGTTGATAGGGAACCCGGGGCGCCTCGCGCTACAAGAGGCCCGCGTGTTGATGATTATGGAAAAGCGGAAGCCGAGCATGGTCGGCGCCCCCGGAACCCCCTTGTATGCGATGACGCTGGAGGGCCGGCGCAGCATGCTGGCGACTCCCCGGCTGTAGATATGGGATACGTGCACGGCGTGAATCTGGCGGATGAACTCGACGAAGTTGAGGGCTTTGCCGGGTGCGGCGAGTTGTCGCTGATGCAGCATGAGCAGATTGCGCAGAACGAGCCTGCCTCGCAGACCGAACAAGCCGCCATGCCGGCTTGGACGCAGCGTGTAGTTGCGGCGGGGGAGACGGGGACGCTGTCACCGACGCCCGCCCCGCCGCCTCCGATGCCGCCGGCAGACGCTGCCGCTTCGCCGCATCGAGCTCCGGTCATCTGCGCCATTTCGGGTTCGGGCGGTTGCGGCAAGTCGACGATCGTTGCCACCATGGCACACGCATCGTCGCTGTTGGGCTTGCGTGCCGCCGTGCTCGACCTGGACCTGATGTTTGGAAACCTTTACGACTTGTTAGGCGTCGATGCTCCGCGCGATATGGCGGCACTTATCGAGCCGTCGGCGGCGGGCACGCTCACCGAGCCGGATATCGTAGCCGCATCGATGCGCGTGGCGCCGGGCGTTACGCTCTGGGGTCCCGTCGCGGCGCCCGAGCAAGCCGAGCTCATGGCACGTCCGGTGGAGCTACTGCTTGATGTCCTGCGTCGCGAATCCGACGTGGTCTTTATCGATACCTCGGTCTTTTGGGGCGATGCCGTGGCGGCTGCGGTGGCGGCGAGCGACCGTTGCCTGGTCGTTGGCGATGCGGCGGTGTCGTCCGCGACATCGGCGTCGCGCGTCATTGAACTGGCAAGTCGAGTAGGTGTGCCGCGCACGCGCATGAGCGCCGTGTTCAACCGGTTCGGTGCGCGCGGGGCAGACGAGGACGTCGCCATGCGCTTTGAGATTGCCTGTGCGTTGAGCTCCAAGATTCGTATCGCCGATGGCGGGCAGGATCTCGCCGCGCTCATGGCGTTTGGGCGCGCCGACGAGGCAGTGGGTCAGACGAGCGCTTTTGCGACCAGCGTGCGCGAGGCCACGCGCGAGATGCTCGTGGAACTGGGGTGCGCCGTCGGCCCTTGGAGCGATATAGTCGCCGACCGTGCAACGCGTACCGAACGCCCGCGTATCCGGCTTCCCTGGTCGCGCGAGGGTGATCAGCGATGAGCCTGCAAACGAGGATTAAGGCTGCCGGCGCTGCAGCGGCGGCAGCTCCTGTAGATGCGGGGCGTCGCCGCGCGGTGAAACGACGCACTAAGCGCGCCGTGATGGACCGCATGGGTTACGACGAAGTGGCGCGTATCAGCGCCTATATCGACCCGGTACTTGCCCGCTCGGAATTGCGTCCCGCGGTGGAGGCGGCGCTCAATGTTGAGGAGCCGACCGATCTCGCGACGCCCGAGCGCGAGACCATCATCGACGAGATTTTGGATGACGTGGTGGGCTTGGGGCCGTTGCAGCCGCTCATCGAGGACGACACCGTTACCGAGATCATGATCAACGGCTGCCGCTCGGCCTTCTTTGAACGCGGCGGCGTCTTGTACCCCATCGAGCATGCGTTTGAGGATGATGAGCAGATCCGTGTGCTTATCGACCGCATCATCTCGCCACTTGGCCGCCGTATCGACGAGCGCAGCCCCATCGTCAACGCCCGCCTCAAAACGGGCTATCGCGTCAACGCGGTGATTCCGCCTGTGGCGATTGACGGACCGATTCTCACCATCCGAAAGTTCTCGGACCGCATCTGCTCGCTGGACGAGCTTGTGGGGCTGGGGTCGCTGCCGCTTTGGTATGCGCAGCTGCTGTCATGCGCGGTGTCGCTGAGACAGGACCTGGCGGTTGCGGGAGGCACGGGATCTGGTAAGACCACCCTGCTCAACGCGTTGTCATGCGAGATTTCCACCGGCGAGCGCATCGTGACGATCGAGGACTCTGCCGAGCTCAAGTTTGCGCATCATCCACACGTGGTGCGTCTAGAGGCGCGCGAGGCTTCAATTGAGGGCGAGGGCGCGGTGACGATCCGCGACCTGGTGACCAATGCCCTGCGCATGCGCCCCGACCGCATCGTGGTGGGTGAGGTGCGCGGTGCTGAGTGCTGCGACATGTTGCAGGCCATGAACACAGGCCACGACGGGTCGCTCACCACACTTCATGCGGGCTCAGAACAGGAGACCGTGGTGCGTCTGACGTTGCTTGCACGTTATGGCATCGATCTGCCGAGCGAGCTCATCGAGGAGCAGATTGCCATGGCGCTCGACGGCATCGTGATGTCCGAGCGCCACGCCGATGGCAGGCGCTTCGTCTCCTCGTATTCGGGGGTGCGTCGCGCCGCGTCGGGCGGCGTAGAGCTCGAGCGCTATGTGACTTTCGATGCCGCCGAGCGCACCTGGACGCTTGACCGCGAGCCGCCGTTTATCGCAGAAGGCCTGCGGTCGGGGACGCTCACACAAGAGGAGGTGGACGAATGGAGGTCGCTGTGCCCCTCGTCGTAGGGGGTTTGGCAGGGTTTTCTGTCGCGATGGCGTGCGGGGCGGAACCTCGTGTGCCGCAGGTGCCGCCGGCGGAGCTGGCGCGTCAGGCGCTCGAGACGGTGGCAGAGAAACTGCCGCGTGAGCTGGTGGAAAACGATCTGCTGAAAAAGATCGCCCGTTCGTGGGCATCGCTGGCTCCGGCGCATCGCCTTGGCCTCGTGATCGAAGATGCTTCGGGGCGTTTGGCGTTTCTGCTGCTCTCGAGCGGTGTCTGCTGCATTTTACTAACGATGGTGTCGTTATCGCCCCTCGGATTTGCCTTGGGACTTGTTGCTCCGATTGCCGTTGGCGCCGCTCGGGATGGCTTTGAGAGCCGGCGCGAGCAACACGATGCAGAAGAGGCCATGCCCGAGGCGTTTACCGCACTTTCCATGTCGCTTGCCTCGGGACATTCGCTGGCCCAGGGCATGCGCTTTGTGGGCGCTCATGCGCAAGAACCGGTGCATACCGAGTTTTTGCGGGTGGCGGCGGCGATCGATTGCGGCATCTCGGCGACCGACGCGCTCGATGACTTGCTCGTGCGCATCGACGCCCCCGGTCTTTCGCTTGTGACCTTGGCGCTTAAGGTGTCACAGCGCACCGGCGCTCCGCTTGCCGACTTACTGTCCGAGGCGTCGAGCATGGTGGGGGAGCGCATTGAGCTCAAGCGCCGCCTAGATGTTAAGACGTCGCAGGCCCGCATGTCTGCGCATATGGTCGCGGCGATGCCGACGGGCATGTGCGCGGTGTTGGCGCTGCTTTCGGCAGATTTTCGTCGCGGTCTTGCGACGCCTGCCGGCGCGGGCGCTGTGGTGCTGGGTCTTGCCCTCAACGCCGTTGCCCTGGTGGTTATCAGGCGCATTATGCGGGTGGAGCTATGAGCGCCCCGGTTGCAGTTGCGGCTTGCCTGTGCGCTCTGAGTGTATTTGTCGCGACGGGTCTGGATCGGGCGGATGCACGCAAGATCGCAGAGGCCTGCAAGCGCGAGGCGGTGCTGGTCGCTGCCGCGGGTCGCTCGGTGGTCGATGCTCTGACCGCGCGAATGAAGGGCGCGGTTGGAGCGGGCGGCCCGGCGCGAGTGTCGCTCGGCGAAGTGTCCGAGATGATCGATGTTGTGCGCTTGGGTCTTTCGGCCGGTCTTTCGTTTGATGCGGCGCTTGAGATTTTCTGCGCCAACCGCCGGTCAGTGCTGGCTCTTCGCCTTGAGCGGGCCTGCATGGCGTGGCAGGTGGGCGTGGGCACGCGTGAGGACGAGTTGTTGGCCGCCGCGCGCGACCTGGACGTGCGAGCGCTCGAGACCTTTGCCATCACGGTGGGACAGGCGCTCGCCCTGGGTGCCCCACTTGCCGAGACACTGGCCGCTCAAAGTCGCGAGATCCGTGCGGCTCATCGCGCCGCGGTCGAGCGCGAGATCGAGCGTGCGCCCATCAAGCTGCTGATTCCCACCGGCACACTCATCTTGCCGGCGTTGCTTCTGTCCATATTGGGCCCGCTGTTGGGAGCAGGCGGGATGATGTAGGGAGGAATACATGAACACGATGACTGACGTTGCTGGCAAGGTCTGGAGCTGGGCTGTTTGCCAGTCAATTCGCGCTCGCCAGCATGCCGGGGAGCTACTGCAGGAGGAGAGTGCGCAGGGCACCACCGAATACGCCATCTTGGTCGGCGTGCTCGTGGTGATCGCCATCATTGCCATTGTCGCATTTAAGGGCAAGGTCCAAGATCTATGGAACGCTATCAGCGAGGGCATCAACAGCTTGTAGAGGGCGAGCGCCCCATCGGGGTGCTGCTGGTGTTTGCTTGCCTGACCGTGGCGATAGCGGCGGTGCTTTGGGGGCTTAACGCCGCGCGGCAGCAGCGTCCTGGGGCCGCCTTCGATTCGGGCTCAGATTCGGCGGTGGCGTCTCAAAAAGATGAGATGCGAGATGCGGACGATTCGGATGTCGCTGTCACGGCGCAAACCTTTCTGCGGACGCTCGACAAGCGGTCTGGCACTGCGACGGATTCACCTGAGGACAACGCGATTGCGGTCCGGCTTGCATGGTCCGAGGACCGACCGATGACCGAGGCAGCGGCGGATATGTTACGCGCCTACCGCGAGGTGCCAACGGCCCAGCTCGCCCTGAGCGGTTATCTCGATATTAAGGGCAACGTATGGGGCGCCATCGTGCGCGATGGGCGCGGCTGGGTCGATATGGTGACGGTTGCCGCGGATGCTGGCGATGCTTCGTGTCGTCTGCGCGCCGTGCGTCTGGTCCCGCAAACAATAAGCTCAAAGGAGGGATCGTGAAATGCATGGCATTCTGCGTGAGGAATCTGCCCAGGCGACGGTCGAATACGCCATCGTCACGGTGGCGCTGTTATCGATCGTGCTGGCGATTGTGGGGCTTTGGCGTGCTGGCACCGATGGGCACTTGGCGGCGCTGGTTGAGCGGGCGGCATCCCATGGCGTTGCCTCGACGTCGGTTATCGACGCCGCTGCGGGCGCTAAGGACATCGCGTTGTATTGATATCGCGCGCGAGGACCGGGCGCAATCTACGGTCGAGGCCGCTTTTTTGCTGCCGACGTTTCTGACGCTCATCCTTCTCGCACTGCAACCGGTGTGCCTGCTTTATGCGCGCGCGGTCATGGAGTCTGCCGCCGCCGAGACCGCGCGGCTCATGACCACGACGACGGCGGAGGACGACGATCTTAAGGAGTTCACCCTCCGCCGGCTTGCCGCAGTGCCCAACGTTTCGATCTTTCATGCCGGCGGGCCGCTGTCGTGGGATGTCGAGCTTAGCCGGGCCGATGCGGGCGGCGTCTCGTCCGTGTCCGTTTCCGGCGAGGTCAAGCCGTTGCCTGTGATCGGTGCGTTTGCGCAGGTTATGGGTGGTACCGCCGAGGGCGGCTACGTTGAGCTCAAGGTCGATGTCTCGTATCAATCACGTCCCGAATGGCTGGAGGGAGATTATGATTCGTGGATTGCTGCATGGGATTAAGCGTTTCTGGTCTAGACGCGTTTTGACGCGCCGTCCGAGCTGCCATCGCAAGCGAGGCGGCTTTATGGGTCGAGCCGGTATCGACCTGTTTATCGAAGACGGTGCCTACACCACGCTTTCCTCTGCGGTGGTCATCTTGGTGGTGCTCACGCTGCTGTTTTCGTCGACGGCGGCGATATGGAGCATGTCGCGTGCCGGGGATACCCAGGTGGCGGCCGATAGCGGCGCGCTGGCGGGTGCCAACGTGGTGTCGTCCTATCACACGGCTGCCACGGTGGTTGATGCGAGCATCTTGAGTCTGGGGCTAGCGGGGTTTGCCACAATCGGGACGGGCCTGGTTGCCATTCTCATCCCAGGTGCCGAACCAGTTGCCGGCAATATGGTCGACACCGGGATTGAGATCATTAAAACGCGCAACAAGTTTGCCAAAAGCGCATCGGAAGGCTTGCAGAAAATCGAGACGGCTCTGCCGTATCTGATTGCCGCGCGTGCCACGCAGGCGGTGTCGGCGCAGGATACCGATAGTGTGGCCTATACCGGTACGGCGCTTGCCGTGCCCAGGACATCCGAGTCGGACTTCGCTGCGCTCAAAGGGTCAGAGATCTCGACCGATACCATTAAAGACACATCAGATGATTTAGAGCGTGCGGCCGAGGAGCTGCGGAAGGCTTCTGAGGACACGGCGAAGGCTAAAGAGCGCGCTTGGCTGGCGGATTGTGGCGGGTCTGACAAGGGCTCGGTCAGCAGCTGTTCTTGCATGTGGGAGCGTGTGAAAAGTCTAACGGATCTCTCTGGTGCTCAAAATCCGCATTACGCTTCGAGCGTTACGTGGGAACCGCAAGTGGCGCTCGATCGCGCGAAGGCCTACTATCGCCAGCGCCTGGCAAATGAGAAACCGCTTGGCGAGGGTCCGGAAAAACAGGCAGATTCTGCTGCACGAAAGGTGTTCTTCGCTTATGCGGGCGAAGAAGTCGAGCGGGCATATATAACTGAAAAGGACGGCAAAGTTTCCGCCCGCATCCCTTTCCTTCCGCGAAATCCAGATGAGGCGCGGACGACTGAACTCTATACCGATGCGCGTTGGCCCACGAGTGAAGTAGATAAAGTTACCTATTTGCATTATGGGACTGACTGTCCAAATTACAAAAAAGGCTGTCTCTTATACACATCTCCGAGCCCACGAGACTACGCTGCATCTC
>URGY01000065.1 GCA_900547505.1 uncultured Collinsella sp. | reverse complement strand
CGAGGTATAGGCCGAGGACGATTCCATGGCTTCGAGCACCTCGTCGACGGTCACGCCCAGGTAATCGGCGATTTCCTCAACCTTGGGCGAACGCTGAAGCTCGTTGGTGAGCTTGTCGGTAGCCTGGTTGACCTTGGCAGAGAGCTCCTGCAGACGACGCGGCACGCGCACACTCCAGCCTTTGTCGCGGAAGTGACGCTTAATCTCGCCCAGGATGGTGGGCGTGGCAAACGTCGTGAACTCAAGTCCGCGCTCGGGATCAAAGCGGTCGATAGCCTTGAGCAAGCCCAGATAGCCGACCTGCAAAAGGTCATCGAGCGGCTCGCCACGGTTCTTAAATTTGTTGGCAAGAAACCTTACCAGGTTCATATGGGACATAACGAGCTGCTCGCGGGCATCCGGATCACCGGTCTCCTTATAACGACGAAACAGCTCGCGGGTTTTCTCCTTGTCCCAAGCGGTCTTGCCGCTCCGGGAACGTTCGGTCATATTAGATATCCGCCTTGAGGTCGAGGGAAAGCGTTAGGGGCGCCGCAGTCTTTTCGTAGGAATCGCACACGCTCGCCAAAATGAGCTCGGCATATACGGCAGCCTGGTCATCCTCATCGACAGTCGCCTGATCGCCAAAGGTAAAGGTCATACCCACATGAGATTCGTCGACATCGAATTTAATCGAGATATCGTCGGAATCAACGGCCGTGCAGCCAAAGATGAAGGCTTCCTCGGCGGCCATACGAATATCCTCGATACGATCGACGGACATAGAGCACAGGGCGCCGACGTTGGCGGCCGTCATGCGCACCAAGCGCGCGAGACGCGGATCACCGGCAACGCTCAGCGTAATGGGGCAGGTTGCTTCGCTACTCATCGCAGGACTCCTCGGAGGTCTCGGCGGGCGTATAGGTGTAATACTGAGCAGGCTTGACTGCGGCCTTCTGAGCCGCATCCGCACCATCGACGTCCTCGTCCTCAGCCTCACCGATCAGAACGCGCTCGGTAGGCTGCTCGGCCTCGACGGCGGCGAGCTTGCGATCGGCGTCGGCTGCAGGAGCCTTCACCTTATTGAAGAGCTTCTGCACGGCGCCAGCCGCAGAGTCGGTCACGCTCGACACGGCGTTGCTTGCCTCGGCCACGCTGCCCGTAACCTCAGAGATGTCGCGAACCACGGCTTCGACCTCTACAAGATTGGAGGTAAGGGCGTCAACCGCGGTCTTGCTCGACTTGAGCAGCGGCTCCACCTGGGCAAGTGCCGGCGTAAGCTCGTCTACGGCGCCATCGAGCTTTGCCACCACGGGCTGTGCCTCGGCGAGCGTGTTGTTGAGGTCGCTCACCGTCTTGTCGAGCGAATCAACGACGGTGCGGGTCTTGCGCAGCGTGAGCGCGAGCTCGATAACAGCCCACACGCCGGCAACGGCGAGCACCAGCAGGGCGATTTGAATGGGACTCATACAAGCCTCCCAAAGGAATCGAAATACAGACGCTGTTCATGGTACCCCAAAGAAGGGGAAAGATACCCAAAGGGAATGTGCGAGGCGCCAATGACCTACTTGGGCGCATTGCCGCTTCGGTCGCGTTCGCTTTGCTCCACACGCCACTCTTCCCAGCCGCGGCCGGCAGGCTGCCAAAATGCACCGCGCTCCAGTCCCTCGGGCAAATAGCGCTGGTCGACCCAACCTTCGGGATAATCGTGCGGATACTTATACACACCGTATTCGTCGCTGCCCGGGCGATGACGGTCGCGCAGATAACTCGGCACCTCGCGCAGCCCACTTGAATGGATATCTGCCAGCGCCGCATCTATCGAAGCCTCGCAAGCGTTGGATTTAGGTGCCAAGCACACATAGAGCGCAGCCTGAGCCAGGTTAATGCGGCATTCGGGATAACCAATGACCTCGGCAGACTTAAACGCAGCATGTGCCACCAAGAGCGCCTGCGGATCGGCGTTGCCGACGTCCTCGGAAGCGTGGATCATAATACGCCGCGCAATAAACTTGGGATCCTCCCCAGCATCGATCATGCGTGCAAGCCAATAGATCGTGGCATCGGGGTCGCTGCCTCGCATGGACTTGATGAACGCACTGATAATGTCGTAGTGCATGTCGCCGTTTTTGTCATACGAAAAGCCACGACGAGGGTTGGCAATCTTAACATCATCCACGGTGATGGGATAGCGCTCCCCCGCCGCCGGCGCTGGCGTTCCCTCGGTATCGGGACGCGTGACGGCAATCTCGCTCGCAAGCTCAAGCGTCGTGAGCGCCGAACGCGCATCGCCCGCGGCCAGCGTGCAGATGGACTTAACCGTATCCTCATCGGCAGAGAACTTACCGCTCAGACCCTGCGGCGCCTCGAGCGCACGCTCGATGAGCGTCGCGATATCCTCGTCCTTTAAGTGCTCGAGCTCCACCACGCGACCACGCGAGAGCAACGCCGAGTTGACCTCGAAGTACGGGTTCTCCGTCGTGGCGCCAATCATAATGACGGTACGGTTCTCAACTGCATGTAGCAGGGCATCCTGCTGCGACTTAGAGAAGCGATGAATCTCGTCGATGAACAAGATGGTGCGGCGGTCGTAGGTATTCAGGCGCGTCTTGGCCTCGTCAATCACGCGACGCAGATCCTTCACGGTACCCGTCACGGCGCTGACCTCGACAAACTCGCTCTTGGTATGGTTGGCGATGATATGCGCCAGCGTCGTCTTGCCCGTACCGGCCGGCCCATACAGAATCACGCTCGATAGCACATCATGCTCGATGGCCGCACGCAGCCACGAGCCCTTACCGACGGCCTTTTGCTGACCCACGTACTCGTCGAGCGAATTGGGGCGCATGCGCACCGCGAGCGGCGCATTTTTAAAGGAACGCTCGCGCGTCGAGGCAGAAAATAGGTCGTCCATAGCCATCCCGTGCATCAATCAAAAACGTTTTCCACTAACAGTATACCGAAATGATACGAACTACCGTTCGTTAATATAGGTACGATGGGGAAACTTTAATCCCGGGAACAACTTGCTCGTGAGCTCGCAGAAATAGCCGTCCGTCATGCTCGCGATGTAATCCACCACCGCTTGATCCTTGTCATCCTGCCAGGCATAGGCGCGATCGTAGTAGGAAAGCTGCTGCTCAATGCGAGAAATGTGGTGCTTAAAGATGTACGAGGACTCGTCGCCTTCGTTTATATCCTGCAGGCAACGGTCGTAGAGCTTTTCGAACGCCTCGCGCAGCTCCGCTTCGGAGTCGCCTTCGATGCCGCCCTTGCTATAGATCTTTACGTAGTTCTCGCGCTTGGCTCGGCGGATTTCCTCAAACAGCTCCTCGCTCATCTCGATGCGCGGCTTGCCATAGCTGTGCTCAACGATATCGATGGAGGCATGCGTAAGAATCCAGCTGTTGTATGCCCCACCCAGGCCATCGTCAAAAGCATCGGGCGACAGCAGGCCCGCCGCGATGGCGTCTTGGCGATCGCGCCCAACGTAGGCAAGGATATCCGAGATGCGAACCACGCAGCCTTCGAGCGTCATGGGACGCAGGTGCTCAATTGCGCTATAGCCCTTGGCAATGCAGTCCTCAACCGTCTGATCGAACTGGTCAAAGGAACCCATGTCCGAGAGCTCAAACACGCGTTGCTCGTACTCGCCGTTGTGGCACAAGACGCCGTCGAGCGTCTGGAGCGACACGTTACGGCCGTACAGGGCATCGAGCACGCGGACCGACTGCACGTTATGGAAAAAATAGCGACCCGTATGTTCGTGATAAATATCGTTGAGGAATCGCTCGCCTGCATGGCCAAAGGGAGTGTGGCCCAAGTCGTGGCCCAGGCCAATCGCCTCGATCAGATCGCAGTTAAGCCCCAGGGCGCGACCGATATCGCGCGCAATGCGCGAGACAAGCTGCACGTGCAGACCGCGGCGTGACAGGTCGTCGTTGCTGCGAAAACTGAAGACCTGCGTTTTGCCTGCATAGCGGGTGTATGCGGGCAGATGCAAAATCTTTTCGGTATCGCGCATAAAGGCCGGACGCATAAGCGTGCCTTTGTCGGCAGCGCGATCAATACGACGAATGACCTGATCGTCGTTGCAACGATACGGGTTGACGGCACCCGAAGCACGATCGGCGGAAATGCGCTCGACCAGCTCGGGCGACAACGCCGAAGGAATACGGTCCATGCGCGCCTTAATGACGGCCGTTTCTTGATTAGTTGCCATGGCATGCTCCTTAAGAAGGATGCGCAATCGGTTACAATGTGCAGCCCACGACCTCGATTATGGCAAAAATCGGCACCAAAAACGGGAGCAATGGCAGGGAGTGCAATTTTGTGATGAGGCAGGAGAGGGCAAGGATCAGGAGCGCGACGGCAAATGCCACGATGCCGCCCATAGGGTCGAGCGTGCAAAGCGCGAAGAGCGCCTTGACGTCCCCCATGCCGATGCCGGGGGCCTGGCGGAGGCGCCGCCAGAGAGACTCAGTGAGCACAAGGGCAAGGTAGACGATGACCGCAAGACCGGCGTGGTCAAGCGCCGTATTAACACCTTTGTCGAGCCAAACGCCTGCTAACGCCGCCACGGCACACGCGCCGGCAAGCTCATTGGGAAAGCGTCGCTCACGGGCATCAACCACCGCACCGGCAAAGATGCAAATCCAAAATGGGATGTAGGACATTGTGCACCTCCATGGTCAGCTGCTCAAACGCAAAAACCACCACAAAGGTGCCTGTCCCCTTTGCGGTGGTTTTGGTGGTGGTTATTTGGCGCCTTGCATGACCTCGTCGAGAGTAACGTTGACGGCGTGCTGCGTCGGGACCCAGTCGACCTTTAGGAACAGAGCAGCCACCGTGATGGGGATATAGCTGAACATAAAGATCGGGAAGGTAAACAGGTTGGTCACCAAACGCCACTTTTGCGCGCAATGAATGTGCTTGTACTCGAAGATGGTCGTGAGTAGCGCCAGGATAAAGAAGGTCTGATACATCATGACAAAGGTCATAATGAGCGAGGCGGCACAAGCCTGCATCTCGACCTCGGTGGCCAAAAAGCCGTGCGAAAGCCCGCCCACGATGAGGAAGGTCGCGTTGGCAAGCATGGAGATCAGGGACAGCAGCATGCCCGGAGCGATGGTCATAAACATGTCATATGCGGCAAAGCGATGATAGCGAAACGTCGATTTGACAAGATGCTTGCCATAGGTAAAAAAGACCTGGTAGAAGCCCTTGGTCCAACGCATGCGCTGTTTCCAGGACGCCTTAAACGTCACGGGTTGCTCGTCAAAGAACTCCGCCGGCGCATAACCGATGCGGATGCCGTGAATGGCGCAGAACGTGGTGAACTGGATGTCCTCGGTCAGCGTATGGAACTGCCAACCGTGCATGCCCTCGATAACACTGGCGGAGATGAGGTAACCCGAACCCGAGACAGCGCAGGACGTCTTGCAGATATTACGCGCGTTGTTAAGGAAGCGGGCCTCACGCAGATACCAGGTGGCGTTGGCAGACGAAATCCACGAACTGCCGAAGTTCTTGGAGTTGCGATAGCTCGTGACCACATGGAAGCCCTGGTCAAAGGCATCATTCATCTTGGAGACGTAATCGCGGGAGATAACGTTGTCGGCATCGAAGATAAAGTAGCCCTCAAACGTGTCGGGATACTCGTTGAGAATGCGATCGAAACCAAAGTCCATGACCCAGCTCTTGCCCTTACGGGCCAGGTCATTGCGCTCGTAAACAATGGCACCGGCCTCGCGCGCGAGCTGCGCGGTGTTATCAGTGCAGGCGTCGGCAACGACAAAGACTTCGATAAGCTCGGACGGATAGTCCTGGTCCTTGATGGAGCGTACGAGATTGGCAATTACGGCTTCCTCGTTATGCGCAGCAATGAAGAAGGCGTACCGGTGGAGTTTTTTGGCCTTGGGAGGCGC
Source organism: uncultured Collinsella sp. (assembly GCA_900547505.1). Taxonomy (GTDB): domain Bacteria; phylum Actinomycetota; class Coriobacteriia; order Coriobacteriales; family Coriobacteriaceae; genus Collinsella. The sequence goes on along the minus strand of URGY01000065.1, from coordinate 3,261 downwards.
GACCTCGCCACGGAGAGCGCCGATGACAAAGAAGACCACCTGGTACAGAAAGCAGACCGTGAGCAGCGTGACGACAATCTGATTGAAGATCACGATGGGTGTGTTGGTTTGTAAAAAGGCGAGCATGCAGGCTCCCAGGAACGCGTTACGTAAACAATCGTATATCTTACCGCAGGCTTACCGAGTTCAAGAAACCACCTAATACCGGCTAGGCTTCGAGAAGGCCAAGCTGTGGGACGATGTCGTCGCCGGCGGCGGTGCGGCCAAGCGAACGCGGGGCCAGGTCGTCAAGAACCGCAGCGAGATCCCACGGCAGCTCGTCGCGGCATTCGATGCGCTCGCCCGTCACGGGATGGTCGAATGCGACGCGCCAGGAATGAAGGAATTGCCTGGTCAGACCCTGATCGGCGCGTGCATCGCACTTGCCGTAGAGTGGATCGCCCACGCAGGCGTGGTTGATATGGCGCATATGCACACGAATCTGATGCGTGCGGCCCGTAAACAGGTGGCACTCGACTAGCGTATAGCCGTCGTCGAAACGCGTGGAATCGAAGCGCTCGAGGACCTTAAAGGTCGTAATGGCCTGGCGCGCGAAAGGATCGTCCGAAACCGCCATCTTGACACGGTCGCGCGTCGATCGGGCAATGCCGGTGTTGATGGTGCCCTCGTCCATGGCGATGTGCCCGTGAACAAGTGTGATATAGCGACGGTCGAGCGTACGCGTGCGGATGAGATTTTGGAGCGCGCGCTGGGTGTCATCGTCCTTTGCCGCAAGCATGAGACCCGAGGTATCGCGATCCAGGCGATGCACAATACCGGGGCGGTCCTCGCCCTGCACGGTGCCCAGATGGTCGATACCGCAGTGATAGACCAGGGCATTCGCGAGCGTACCGCTCTCATGGCCATGCGCAGGATGGCACACCAGGCCGCGCTGCTTGGAGAGCACAATGAGATAATCGTCCTCATAGCGAATGTCGAGCGGGATGGCCTCGGGAATCACATCGGTGGGATCGTGCGGCTCGGGCAAATCGACCGAAATACGATCGCCGGCTCGCACGGCGTACTTTTTGGACAGGCAGGTCTCGCCATTGACAGCGACGGCGCCACCCTCGATCAAATGCGCGCAGGCAGAACGTGTAGGGCAGCCGTCATTGGCGCCCAGATAAGCGTCAAGACGCTGACCGGCGGCATCGTCGGCAACAAGAATATGGATGTCGGCCATTAGCGCTCGTTCCTTTCGCGAATTTTGCGGGCACGCTCCCCGCGTTGCTGGGCCTTGCGCTTAGCGCGGGCCTCGTCACGGGCGTTAAGCTCAGCGGTCGCATCGACCTCACGGGCAGCGGGGCTCAAGAACATGTAGCCGAAGAGGGCGAGCACGACGCCCAAGGTAATGCCGATATCGGCAACATTGAAGACGGGGAAGTCGATGAAGGTGGTGGCAATAAAATCGGTCACGAAGCCAAAGGCCAAACGATCGATAGCGTTGCCAATAGCACCGCCCGCAACCATCGCCATGCCCACGACCTCAAGATGGGCGAGCTTGGGTGCACGAACGAGGTACACGGCAATAGCGATAATGACCGCCAACGCCAGCACGGCAAACGCGATGCCATGCCCCTCGCCCATACTAAAGGCAGCACCGATATTGCGGACAAACATAAAGTCGATGACACCGGGGATGACGGTCACATGCAAAGCGTCGCCCACGGCACGAACCGCAAGCTTGGTCAGCTGGTCAACAAGCAGCACAACCAGCGCCACCCCATCAGCAACACCCAACCGCCAACGCAAAGGCGGCGTCATATCCCCAGTACGACCCAAAGAAATCCCCTACCCTCAAGAACATCGAATTACGTTTAACGCAAGTAATCATCTTATAGTGACAAACGCCAAACGCGCAGCATATTCACCAACGCTAGCGAAATAACCAGCTAAAAACGAAAGCGGCATTCCGAAAAACAGAATGCCGCTTGGACGTGACAAAAGTTGACGTGGGGGACGTTCTTGTTTGACAGTCGTTTAAGAACGTCCCCAACGGTTAGTTCAGCGCATCAGCGCAGCGCTTGCAAATGTGAGCGTGGCCGTTGTACTCGCCGACGGTGGTGCGGTAGTTCCAGCAACGGTCGCAGCGCTCGCCCTCGGCAGCCTCGATAGCAACGGAAAGCTCCTCGCCCTGGGTCAGCTCAACATCGGAGACGATGTAGAACTCGGCCAGGTCGACAGCCTTGTCACCGGTCAGCAGCGCGTACATCTCGGCGGGAACGACCGCCTTGACGCGGACCTGCTGGCTCTTAGTGAAGGTGCCGGCGGAGCGAGCATCCTCAAGGGCCTTGGTCACGGCGCTACGGAGCTCGAGCGAAGCCTCGAGCACGCCCTCAAACTCATTGGCCTCGTCGACCGTGATAGGCGACTTGTACCAATCGAGCAGCGCGGCGTACTTCTGGTGATCGACGCAGCCGGCGGGCGCATAGGCCATGGCCTCGTCGACCGTATAGGACAGGATCGGCTGCAGGTCGCGCATGAGCATCGAGAAGAGCTCGGCCAGCACGGTCTGGGCGCTGCGACGCTCGAGCGAGCCGGGCTTCTCGCAGTACAGACGGTCCTTCAGGGCGTCGAGGTACACGTTGGAGAGCTCGGTAACCACGAAGTCGTAGAGCGCACGGTAGGCGCGCGGGAACTCGTAGCTGGCGTAAGCGTCGTCGACCTCGGCCTGGACCTGGGTCAGGCGGGCAACCATGAGCTTGTCGAGAGGCAGCAGGTCGGCAAAGGCGACGCCGTCGGTCTCGGGCTCAAACTGACCCTCGAGCTCGGAGAGCAGGAAGCGCAGCGTGTTGCGGAAACGACGGTAGGCATCAGACGTACGGGCAAGGATCTCGTGGTCGATGGACACGTCGGAGCTGGTATCGACGGATGCAACCCACAGACGGATGATGTCGGCGCCCATCTCGTCGCAGACCTTATTGGGGTCGATGACATTGCCGAGCGACTTGGACATCTTACGGCCCTGGCCGTCGAGGGTGAAGCCCTGCGAGACGACCGCCTTGTACGGGGCGTGGCCGTTGGCACCCACCGAGGTGAGCAGCGAGCTCTGGAACCAACCGCGGTGCTGGTCGGAGCCCTCGAGGTACACATCCGCCGGATACTCCAGCTCGGGACGGTACACGCAGACGGCCTTCCAAGACACGCCGGAGTCCCACCACACGTCGAGGATGTCCTTCTCGGGGGCTGTCTCTTATACACATCTGACGCTGCCGACGAATA
>URGY01000064.1 GCA_900547505.1 uncultured Collinsella sp. | reverse complement strand
CGAGATGCAGCGTAGTCTCGTGGGCTCGGAGATGTGTATAAGAGACAGCCCATCCTTAGCGCCCTCCCTGTGTTTCACGTGAAACATTTGTTCATGCCCGGCTCAAACCGCGATCCTCTTCCATGAGAAGAAACGCCGAAAACGGGGGAAACGCGCCGTTGGCGTGCGCGCGGTTTGCTATGCTGGTTCGATACGCATCGCGAACCATCATTTGAGAGAAAGACGGGGCATCATGCAGATCACGCCTGCTGAAATCGCCGAGACGCTTGCCATGGTGAGCAAGCAGCACCTCGACATCCGCACGATCACGCTGGGGTTGAACCTGCGAGGTTGCACGGACGCCGATATAGACGTCATGGCGCGCAAGGTGTACGACCGCATGACCGCCGCCGCCGAGCGTCTCGTGCCCACGGCCGAGCAGCTGGAGCGCGAGTTCGGCATCCCCATCGTGAACAAGCGCATCTCGGTCACTCCCATCGCCGAGATCTGCGCCGCCACGAACGCCGCCGACCTCACCCCCATCGCCGTAGCCATGGACAAGGCGGGCAAGGAAGTGGGCGTCCACTTCGTGGGCGGTTTCAGCGCGCTCGTGCATAAGGGCGCCTCGAAGGCCGATCACAAGCTGATGGACTCCATCCCACACGCGCTGTCCGTCACCGACAACGTGTGCTCGTCGGTGAACGTGGGCTCCACGCGCGCGGGCATCAACATGGATGCCGTGCTGAAAATGGCCGGCATCATCAAGGCCACCGCCGAGGCCACGGCCGACCGCCAGTGCATCGGCGCAGGCAAGCTGGTCGTGTTCTGCAACGCCGTGGAGGACAACCCCTTCATGGCCGGTGCGTTCCACGGCTCGGGCGAGGCCGACGAAGTGGTGAACGTTGGCGGGTCGGGCGCCGTCGTGGTGCGCGCCGTGCTGGCCGACCTGCCGAAGGACGCCGACATCACGTCGGTTGCCGAAGCTATCAAGGCCACCGCGTTCAAGATCACCCGCGCCGGCGAGCTCATGAGCCGCGAGGCCGCCCATCGCCTGGGTGTCGAGAAGGGCATCGTCGACCTGTCGCTGGCCCCCACGCCTGCCATCGGCGACTCCGTTGCCCGCATCCTCGAAATCATCGGCGTGGGCACCTGCGGTGGCCCGGGCACGACCTGCGCGCTCGCCATGCTCAACGATGCCGTCAAGAAGGGCGGCGTCATGGCCAGCTCCAGCGTGGGCGGTCTCTCGGGCGCCTTTATCCCCGTGTCCGAGGATGCCGGCATGATCGCCGCCGTCGAGGCCGGCGCGCTTTCGCTCGAGAAGCTCGAGGCCATGACCTGCGTGTGCTCCGTTGGCCTGGACATGATCGCCATCCCCGGTGACACCCCGGTCGAGACCATCGCCGGCATCATCGCCGACGAGATGGCTATCGGCGTCATCAACAACAAGACCACGGCCGTCCGCGTGATTCCCGCCATTGGCAAGGGCGTGGGCGACTGCGTCGAGTACGGCGGCCTGTTTGGCCGTGCGCCCATCATGCCGGTGAACCCCAACGCCGGCACCGTGCTTGCCCACCGTGGTGGACGCTTCCCGGCACCGCTGAACTCGCTGAAGAACTAGCTGAGGGGGACTGGCGAGGAGCCCCGGGGAGGGCAAATATATAAGGTCGCCTGCTCGGACAGTCCTGACTCGCACGGAGAGCACATTAAGTGCTCTCCGGCTCGTGCGGAACTCGCGATCGACCTTATATATTTGCCCTCCCCGGGGCTCCCGCACAACGGGACCTCGGTTGGATTCTATCCCTTTGGCAGTCGCTTCGCTTCTGCCCTACTTTGCTGGTATGGCGGTTTAGCGTTGGATCGGTTCTTTCTGATATATGCTGGTTGCGGCTCTTCTTTTGGGAGGAGTCGCTTTTTTGTTGTGAGGGGGATGGCCCGTGGCTGATGATTTGATTCGTTCTGAGCTGCTTTCTGCGGATTGGAATGACGAATGGATGCGTCTGCAGGCTGGTCGGCGGCGGGCAGATGACTCTTTTGAGTGGGACAAAAGGGCTCGGCATTTTCGGCCGCTTGAGACTGCTCCGTATGCCCGGGACTTTATGAAGCTGTTGGCGTTAAAGCCTGGTGAATCCGTGCTTGATATGGGGTGTGGGGCTGGGTCGATTGCTATTCCGCTTGCTCAGGCTGGACATCCCGTGATTGCCGCTGATTTTTCCCCTGCTATGTTGGGCACGCTTGATGCTGGCATTGAGTACTATGGGCTCGATGATCGCATTACACCACTTGAGCTTGCTTGGGATGATGACTGGGATTTGGTTGGACCGGTCGCGAAAGCGGTAGATGTTGCCTTTGCCAGTCGCTCTGTCACCACGACCAACCTAAAAGGCGCGCTTGCCAAGCTTGATCGAACGGCTCGTCGGCGTTGTGCTGTCACGATGGTCGCCAACTCCAGCCCGCGCTATGACCTGCACCTGATGAACGCCATCGGTGCCTCGGTTACCTGCAGTAATGGCTTTGTGTATGCCTTTAATATCCTCATTCAGATGGGTGCCCTGCCGCAGGTTACGTACTTTGAATCACCTCGTCGCGATACCTTCGATAGCCTTGAGGCGGGCGTGGCGGACTTCTCCCGCATGCTCGAGCACGGTAACGAGGATAAGATCGACCGTCTGCGCGCCTACGTCGCTCAGCATATGATTGAGAATCCCCATGCCGGCGAGCCAGGGTCCAAGGGCGTGCCGCAGGGGCGCTACATGCTCGACCACGTTCGCAAGGTCCGTTGGGCGTTTATTGCATGGGAGCCAGTCTCTTCGGGCCGTCCATAGACCGCTTTCGGCCGCCGTACACGTCCGCCTGTAACCCGCGCAGTTCTTCCGCTCGGCATCCGCATTCTTTTTGAACTGGGCAAACGCGCTCCACACCGCGCCGTTCCTGCGCTATCGTGGGACAGCTCACGTAGATTAAGGCCCCGTCGCGGGGCGCCCCATACATAGAAAGCGAGAACCCATGGCACTGACAGGAGCCCAGGTCAAGCAGCTTCGCAGCATGGCCCATCACCTCAACCCCGCCATCATCATCGGCAAGTCCGACATCAACGAGGGCACTGTCGAGCAGACGGTCGCCTACCTGGAGAAGCACGAGCTCGTTAAGTGCTCCGTACTCGATGGTTCCAGCCTTTCCGCCCGCGAGGCCGCCGAAGAGCTCGCCGATCGCTGCCATGCCGAGGTCGTCCAGGTTATCGGCCGCAAGTTCTCGCTGTATCGCGAGTCCTCGCGCAAGGACATCGAGAAGATTAAGCTCGTCTAAGAGCCAACGATCCGGCGAGCCAACATACATCAAGCTTGCGAGCGTCCGAGCAATTCGGACGCTCTTTTCTTATCGCTCGACGAGCACGCGGTTAAGCCTGCCCTCCACCAAGCGCTCGTACAGACGCCGCGTCTCGGGCTCGGGCACGCCATTGACCTGCTCCCTCAGGTGATGCATATGCCCACTGTACAGCTCGACGATATCGCGTCGCCGCCCCGCCGCACCGTAGACGCGCATAGCGCAACGCACCATGTCCTCGCGCGCCGTCTCTTGCCGCAACCCCGACTCCACCAGCCATACCGCCGACTGCAGGTCGTTTTCTTCTAGGGCGGCATTCGCGCCCCGAATCATGCAGTCGATATACTTCGATTCCATAATGCGCCGCATACGCAGAAAGTAGGTGGGATTACAGCCATTGGGAACATACAGCGGTCCGGCATAAAGCTGCTCAATCTTAAGGCACAGCTCAACTAAATGGGGCCCGCGCGCACCCGTGCGATTTCCCAAAACCTCGCGGCTTATCTGGTCAAACAGCCGCACATCGGTCTTGACGTAGTCGCCGTTGAGTCCGATACATTCATTTTGGATGAGCACACACGACTTGCCATCCGGCGTCGGTCCCAAAGCCGACCGCAAGCGCGATATCGTCGAGTACAGGTTGTTGCGGGCGCTATTGAACTCGGCATGGGGCCACAGCTCCATGGCCAGCGTCTCGCGGTCGACGAGCGCATCCATGCCCAGTGCAAGCCGCTCGGCAAGCGTCGCCGCCTTCTTGCGGCGCCACATTTTGTCCGTGATGGGAAACCCGTCGCGCTCGGCGCGAAACGCACCAAACATGCGAATCTCGATATGGTCGATGGTATCGACGGCTTCAACCTCGCCGACCTGGAACAGACGCTCGCCCTCCCCTTCCAAATCGTCGCGCAGCGAGTACCGCGACAGCTCGCGCACGGGAAGCTTCTTGCGTATCCTGCCCGCCGGCTCGCCCAGACAATGCATGGCAAGGCGCGCAAAGAGCCGATACGATGGCTCTAGAATCCCAGCACGATTCATGGACATCCAGGCCGCAAGATCGCTGTCTCGGCCCGCACAGGCCAAATGCAGCGCCACCATCCAGGCCTCCGCTCCACCAACCTGCGTTTGGCTTATATCGAGTAGCTCCGCTTCCTCGCGCACCGAAACCATCGAGGTGTTACGCAGATATGCCGCGCGTTCCAGCAGCAATGCGTTATCGCGCATGTACGCAATCGACTCCTCGGCAAGTTTGAGCACTTGGACCGCACGGAACTTTGCATTAACCGGTCGTCCCTCTGCCAGCGACTGCCAGCCTTCTAACAACAGGCCAAACAGCTGAATCTGGTTGTCGCGCATGCGCACGGCAAAACGATCGAGCTCGTTGAACGCCGCGTCGTCGGTTACCGGCAAGCCGGAAAGGAGCCGCCGTGCCGCCAACACCATGCGCACCCAGATAGCCATCGCCTTAAGCCCACGTACGTCGAGCGCCTCCCGCACCACCGTCATCTCGTCGTCGCGCTCGTCGGTTCCCGCAAACGACCCGTCAAAGAGCTCCACCAGCATGCTATCGGCCCGTATAACAATCCCCGCGATATCGAGCTCGCAGTCGTAGGCCTTGCTCGTTTTGAGCTGCTGTAGAACGCCGCCGTCATCTCCCCGCTCGGTCAGACAGCGCTTGACCTCGATATGCGTGGACAGCATGTCGAGTGCGGTGTGGGACGTCTCGATTTCTGGCACGGCCAGGTTCGTAGGAAGCCCAAGCCCGTTGTCCCCATAGCAAACAGCCGTCAGTGTCTGGGCCACCCTCCATGAAACAGGATCTATTTCGCAGGCCGCCCGTTCGCCCTCGCGCTCGATGACCGATGCCACATAGCGGGCGAGCTTTGTGTTGGACACGCTGACCGCTGCCAGATATACGCCAAGCGCCTCGGCAGGCGTTGGCTCTGGAGCCGGATCGTCGGCATCGATCGTGCCCAGCGCTGCTCGGCAGATATCGGCCCCGTGCCCCGTCAGAGCAAGATCGACCCCATACTGACCAGCAAGTTCAAGGACCGCCTCACGGTCCAAAAAGGCGTCCGCCAGGCCCATCGCCGCATCGCATCGGCCCGCCTTAAGCAAAATCCGGGCCGCCCTCGGAACAAGTTCGGGGCGAACCTCGGCCACCAACTTACGCAAACGCAAACGTCCGTTATCCTCCGTGCCCAGACACGTAAAACTCCGCTCGGCGGGATCCAAGCCAAAGATCGGGTAGTCGCGTACAAAGTAGGACTGGTCGACCATCGACAGCCTTACCCCACAAGCCTCGAGTTCTGCTATATTGCCCTCGCCCATCAAAACCATGAGACATGCCACGCAAAACAGCGCATTATTGTCGAGCGAAGCCAGATCGACAAGTGCCGCGCCATATACGTTGACAATCTCGTTTTCGAGCAGACCGGCTACGTCGCCTTGGCCATACAGACCCGTCTGCAATGCCGAAACGAGCTCGGGCACGCCCTGCGTGAGCTGATAAAAGTCGAGTGATGTGCTGATCGAAAACGCCGATGCCCACGCCGAATACTCATAGGCATGCACCTTGAGCATCTGCGCATTGATCTTAACCGAATCGCCCAGCCCATGAATCAGCTGACGATTTGAAGGACGGCAGGAGATAAAGACCCCTACCCCCATAGCGCGCAGGCCGCGAATCCTGTCGATGAGGTCTTCGGTATCGTGCTGATCGAGGTTTGGCACATTATCAATTGCGATAAGGGAGTGCGGTTTGTCTTTGAGTTCTTCGGTAACCACCTCGAGCTGCATAAACACCTCGCGCCCAGTGGCGCGATCGGCCTCGATAATCCGCACGGGGCCTCGCGTCGGGTCGCATTTAACCTCATGGGTGTACTGCAGCAGCACCGAGGTCTTCCCAAACCCGTCGGGCGCATAAAGAACCACGATGCCGGCCTTTCGGCCCTTGGCGATAAGCTCATTCATCAAGCGTTCGCGTCGCACCATATAGCCTCCGTCTAACGGCATCAGCTCGAGCTCGTCTATACTGCTCAAATCGTTTACCATGCCCGCTCCTCAACTCGACCGTATGGACACTGTAGCCGCAAGACCATACAAGCCGCGCTATGAATAGAGCGACCTTGTGTTTTAGGTTGTCTTTTGGTACGCAGGCGGCAAGTTTTTGTACAGCGAGGGCCGATTGTTATTAATCCCCCGACCAATCGGTCTTTAAGCAGGTAAATGAGCTTGTCAGCTTGTCCCATCTAAGCGGCAGTGTAACGCAGATGAACAAGTTTCAGCCATGTCGTTCAACTCGCCTAGCACCCGCTACCGTCTACGACCTTCTAGTGGCATTTTTGCATAGAATCTGGTATAGAATGAATCAAGCTGTTGGACATCCGGCATTCGTCAAGCTTGCGGCAAGTTTTTGGTCAAGTGGGCAAAAAGGGATAGCAAAAAGGCCCCCGCAAAGCGGAGGCCTTAGGCAAGGCTATGTCGAGCTGCAGGATTCGCGCTACTCGCAGAGCGAAAGGGCGGCCTCGTCGGCAACGACAACGCAGTTGGTGTGCAGCTGCAGGATCGAAGCCGGGCACTCGGGCGTAACCGGACCATAGCACATGTCATGCACGGCCTGAGCCTTGGCCTCGCCGTTGGCGACGACCAGGATCATGCGGGCATACATGATGGTCTGGGTACCCATGGTGTAGGCCTGACGGGGAACATCGTCGATGCTGTCGAACAGGCGGCTGTTGGCCTGAATGGTGCTCTCGGTGAGGTCGACGCAGTGCGTGCCCTTGGAGAAGTGGTCATCGGGCTCGTTGAAGCCAATGTGGCCGTTGTTGCCAATGCCGAGCAGCTGCAGATCCGGATAACCGGCGTCGGCGACAATCTTGTCGTACTCAGAGCAGGCAGCGGCGGCGTCGGGGTTGGAACCGTCGGGCACATGCGTGTTGTTCAGGTCGATGTTGATGTGATCGAAGAAGTTCTCACGCATGAAATAGTGATAGCTCTGGGGATCGTCGTGCGAAAGGCCGCGATACTCGTCCAGGTTATAGGTGCTGACCTCGGCAAAGTCGACGTCGCCCTTCTTGTACCATGCAGCGAGCTGCTTGTAGGCACCGATCGGGGTGGAGCCGGTGGCAAGACCCAGCACACAGTCGGGCTTGAGGATAACCTGGGCCGAGATGATATTAGCGGCCTTGCGGCTCATATCCTCGTAGTCTTTAGCTTTAATGATCTTCATTACGCGTCCTTTCTCGTACAAGAGAGGCAAGGCTCCCTTACAAGCACTTGCCCGCGGCCCGCGTCGGCCGCAACCAACGTGTGCGGCCACCAGGGCGAGGTCGCGTAATGTATGTGTCTCGTGTCTAGCCGCGTCGAGGCCCCTGCCCGTCCACGGTGACCCAAAGCCTTTTAGCTTCGGACAAATCCCATCTTGCCACTGAGGGCGTCCTCTTTCAAGGGCGCCCTCAGTAAACGTGTTTGAATTGTAGACTAATGGCCACGTGCACTTGCTAGCGCTCGCGAGCAACGATGAGCTGGTCCATCTCTTCGACATGCACGCCAACGGAGCCCTTGATGCTCGAGAACTCAACGGAGTTGCACACCAAGATGGGAACCGTCACATCGTAACCCTCGGCAGCAATTGCCTCGCGATCGAACTCAATGAGCACATCGCCCTTATGGACGATGTCACCCACTTGCGCATGTACGGTAAAGTGCTTGCCCTCGAGCTGAACAGTGTCCAAACCAACGTGGATGAGCACGTCCAAGCCATCGACCGTGTTAAGCGCAACGGCGTGTCCCGTGGGAAAAATGGCCTCGACCTTGGCATCAGCCGGTGCAATCACACGCGTTCCGGTGGGCTGAATCGCCACGCCCTGGCCCAAAAGGCCGGTGGCAAACGTCTGGTCGTTTACCTCGGAAAGCGGAATGACGTCGCCCGAGATGGGAGCATCCAGCGTAAGGACTCGACCACGCATACCCAAAGACCTTAGGACTTTAGTGAACATGCTCCCCCTCGGACATACCAATCAATCAAAATAACCTTAACAGTTTACCACTTGGCACCCGTTTTTGACCATTAGGGAAGTTCGCGCTTGACAACCTCGACGATGTCGTCGACAACGCGCTGAGTCAGCTCGTGCGTCTCGGCCTCGGCCATCACGCGAACCAGCGGCTCGGTACCACTCGGGCGCACCAGAATGCGGCCGCGGCCGTCAAGCTCCTTCTCGGCAGCAGCAACGGCATCCCAAATGGGCTGGCAATCGTCCAGACCAGCCTTGTTGTCGGAATGCACGTTGACGAGTACCTGCGGGTACTTCTTCATGATGCCGGCAAGATCGGTGAGGGTACGACCGGTGCGCTTGAGCACGGCCAGCAGCTGCAGAGCCGTCACCAGACCGTCACCGGTGGTGTTGTGCTCCAGGAAGATGATGTGGCCGGACTGTTCGCCGCCGATGACGGCGCCGTCCGCGAGCATGCGCTCAAGCACATAACGGTCGCCCACAGCGGTCTGAACCATTTCGAAGCCCTGCTCCTTCATAGCGATGGAGAAGCCCAGGTTGCACATGACGGTCGAGACGATCTCGGAGTTGGCGAGCTTGCCGCGAGCGGCGAGGTCAGAACCGCAGATAGCCAGGATGTAGTCACCGTCGATCTCATTGCCCTCGCTGTCCACGAACAGTACGCGGTCGGCGTCGCCGTCGTGGGCCAGACCGATGTCAGCATGGGTGCGCAGCACGAGCTCGCGCAGGGGCTCAAGGTGAGTGGAGCCGCACTCAACGTTGATGTCGGTGCCGCAGTAATCGGTGTTGATGGCATGGACCGTGGCACCCAGGCGCTGCAGCGCGGCGGGCGTAGTCTGGCAGGAAGCACCGTGACCGCAGTCGACGGCAACGACCAAGCCGTCGAGTCTCAGGCCATCAAGCGTATCGATGGCGTGGTCGACGTATGCCTTGCGGGCGTCCTTCATCTTGATGATGTGGCCCACGCCGGCACCGGTCGGCAGCGTGTCGGCAGCCATGGCTTCCTCGGACATGACCCAGGCGCTGATCTCTTCCTCGACAGCATCGGGACTGTCTCTTATACACATCTCCGAGCCCACGAGACTAC